>JAQTLI010000334.1 GCA_028714995.1 Methylobacter sp.
ATTGGCTGGAAAAATCAATATCAGCCCGGCGATAGACAGGGCAAAAGTTCGTTCGATGCTTTGTTTTCGCGGACGCTGAAGCAGGTATCCGCAACGTGGACAGTGCGCTTTTTCACCAATGGCAGGTAGAGCAGTGTTAAGTAATAAATCACACTCGGGGCAAGCATCAAATTCTATTTTACTCATGATCTAAATTTTGTTTGGAGAGTGATTTATTTTGCGGGCCGAAGAGGACGATTTATTAGAGTATGTTGTAAATTTTCCAACGATGTATAAGAGATCGATTTTGCTATTGTAAAAATATATCACGAACACCTCGAAGGGTATGAAGAAACAACACTATATTAGATAGGGAAGCTAATGATCATATCTTCTCAGAGAAACAAAGTGTGCCGGATTTTTAGAGGTTCCTTAAAGTATTCGTACTAACTGACATAGGGTATCTGTAAATAAATGCGGAACTCCATAGTGAAGGAATATTATTGAGTGTCATAGTGGCCGGCGCAATGGTTGGTTCGTTGATAGGGAGAAGTGTTAGCCCTGCTCGATATACCTTTGGACAAAATAGTCGAGATTACTCAAAATATTATCACGCATCATCCAGGTGCCGAGTTTGAGGGCATAGAAGCCCATCCTGCCTTTACATTATTGATCAAAAAACAACTCCCCTCTAAACCGCAAGCGGCAAAAAAGAGGGGGGAGCCAAGTTATCTTATCGTTAGTCTCGGCTTACCACTGAGACTCGCCGGTTTCCGGATCGTACATTTCGTGGACAATTTTATGCCGGTTGGCAATTAATTCTTCAATGCTCGGCGAATTGCTCATGGCGCGCGAAATAGCCAGTTTCATCGCTTCGTAATTGGTGCGATATAAATCTTTACGATCCAGATCAGGGTTGGTTGCACATTCAGGGGCTATCCAGATCATCGCAATGATGCACAGGTCATTGGCCTGATCGGCAGGAAGAACGCCGTCGATAACGCTGTCCAGAACAGCATCCGCAATGGCCGATTGCACGGGGCCGCCAAATAATTCCACATAGGCGCTCGATTTAATGGTGACTTTGGGAACCATGATCGTCGCAGGGCGAACTTGCTGGTTACAGGCCCGGATGGCGAACATACGGGTATGGCCTTCAGTTTGTCCCATTAAGGTAGCAAAAGCGTTGCCCGCAGGCCCTTTTACGCTGCCTATGAGTATTTCAGGCATGGCATCAGTGCCTTGACCTTCACTGGAAAATACTGTTGCTTCGCCGGTTCTGAACCAAATTGTATCTGTCATTAAGAAATCCAAAAAAGAGATTGAGAGGACAGTCATTCTATGATGGATGAAGAGTGACGGGCAATAGATATATGCCGTGGTTCAGCAGCCTGAAAGGCAGGATAATGAAACAAATGAATCAGGGAAGGGCGGTGACGGGTCTGGCTTGTGATAGTATAAAGCGCCTAAGCAGAATAGATTTATACCAACCATCATCCGCGATTTATGCCATCAAAATTATTGCCGCTACTTTCTACGACTCTGCTTTATGCGTTGTATTATCTGATCAGTACCTTAAAGTTTGATGTACAGATTCTACCCGTAGCGGTGCCTTACGATTTTCTGTTGCAACTGGGTATCGCTTATATACTTTTCGCTTTTTCGAAACGGCTGTGGATTTTTCTTGTGATCCATGCACTGGTGATGGGCATCTTGTATGTGGGCAATGCCGTAAAAATATCATTTTTTGGCGGACCGATTATGCCGGATGATGTTTATGCGCTAAGGTCGCTGCTACTGATTCTCGAAGGCTGGCGTTTCTTTGCTGCAGCCATCCCTATTGCCGCCATTGCCAGCTTGGTGCTATTCAATTTCACAATGCGTCATTGGAGTTCTTATCTTGCCAGCATGGTTGTGATGCTTTTTGGCCTTATTTTGACTTACAAACCTGCCGCCATTGCAGATTCGATTGATCAGCACTTTGGAAACTCGGTTTGGGATCAGCGATCCAATTATGTGTGGCATGGCGCGACACTCTATTCCCTGCAGGAAGGGGCTCGTTATTTTGCTTTAGCCGATGTCCCGCCTGATTCGGACATGGTTCAGGAAGCTGCCGAGAAGTTGCTGTCTGCGGCACCGAAAAAGGCTGTCGATGCGAAACCGTTTACGCCGCGCAACGTACATATCGTGTTGTTGGAATCTTTTTGGGATCCTAATGAGTTGAAGAAGGCGAGGTATAAACAAAATCCTCTGTCGCCCGATTTTCGCAAGCTGTGGAAGAGTGCAGATTACTCCCATGCGCTGACTCCGGTATTCGGCGGTTTTACCGCGAATTCCGAGTTTGAAGTGTTGTGTGGATTTCCCATAGTGAAACACAATGTCAAGTTTGAGCGGCAGTTACTCAACAACGTGCCCTGTTTGCCGCATATTCTTGCCGAGAAGGGTTACCGGACAATTTCCTCGCATCCAAATGTGCCGGTATTCTGGAACCGCGTAAATGCTTATGAGCGAATGGGATTTCAGACATACTGGTCGCTGCAGGATTTCGTGCTTGATGACATGAATCGTGAATTTCTCTCCGATGCCTCGTTGTACCGGCAGGTGTTGGAGAAAATTTCCGGATCACTGGATGCCAAGCAGCCGATGCTGGATTACATCGTGACTTATTTTGGCCACTGGAATTATCCTTTGAGTGAAAGCAGGCCGAATAAAGTCACTTCGCCATCCAATGTAGAGGAAGTGCCTGCCTACGCCAACACAATGTATTACAAGTCGCGGGAATTGATGGCATTTCTTGATCAAATGCGGCAACGCGATCCTGACGGCATTATCGTGGTTTTCGGCGATCACTTGCCTTTTCTGGGCGAGAATTTTGCCGGTTATGTGGAGTCAGGTGTGCTGACAGCCAATCGCAGTGAATTTACACCGGATATGTTCAAGTTTCATGTGCGTACGCCGATGATTATTATTGATGGCCAACGCGGGCCACTTAAAATCGGTAGTTTGCCGCTTTATCAAGTGCCCAAGCTTATACTCGATCTGCTCAACTTCAATGAGCCGACCATCATGGACTACACCGCACCTTTGACGGGCATGCGTGTGCGGCCATTGCCGGGGTTGCATTTTAATCTTTTTGGTGATGGCAAAGTGGACATGTGCAAAGAGCCGCCCTATTCGGAAGCCTGCCAGGTTTCTTCCCGCTGGCTGGAAAATGTGACCGCCGTCAGTAATGATTTGTTTATCGGGCAGCAGTTTACAAGACCCAAATACATACCCCAGAAACCGCCGGAATTTGTAACGGCTAAGATGGCTGCTTCACAGACAATGGTGAATGTGTCGAATTGATACAGGGGTTTCCTTATATTGTTCATCCTGAGTTCATCTTGCGGAGTTAGCTTATGGTGTTAAGTAGTATTCGATTTTTGGAGAAAATATATGAATAAATATTTCGTAATCACCCTTTTCAGCATGCTTATGATTTTTGCAAGGAGCAGCACGGCTGATCAGCTCAGCGTCCCGTTGCAGATTGATTACAGCATGATTGAGAAAATAATGGTTACCCAGTTGTATACCGGTAAAGGTAATGTTGCAGAACTTTGGAATGACCGTCAGGGATGTAGTTATTTGAAGCTTTCCGATCCTGAAATCAATGGCCAAAATGGCCAGGTCCGGATGTTAAATAATGTTCAGGCTCGATTCGGGACAGGTATGGGAGGACAATGCTTAACCGTTCTGGAGTGGGCGGGTATTTTAGAAACTTTTCAGCAGCCAACGCTTGATTCAGGACGTTCTGTTCTTAGCTTTCCCATTACCAGGGCCAGCGCCTATGATCGGGAAGGCCGTCATTTGACCATCGATAGACTCCAGGATTTGATCAAACGTTTTGCCGAACCCAAACTCGGCGCAGTAAAAATCGATTTAAACGAATCCCGTGGAAACATTGAGCAAACGCTGACTCATTTCTTACCTAAGGATAATGCAGCCGAAGTTAAGAATATAATTGATTCACTCAAGTTCAGCGACGTGAAAGCTGGAGATAATAGCATCGGCATTAACCTTGATTTCAATGCACCAGCCAAGATGGTTGCGGCAAAACAACCCGCGCCCGCTTTCAGCGAAGCGGAACAAAAAGAATGGGAAGCTGCATGGCAGCAATGGGACGCGTTCCTGAGTTCAGCCATTAAAC
>JAQTLI010000335.1 GCA_028714995.1 Methylobacter sp.
TCCCGCGTCATCATAATCAGACCGGGATCAGCCATAATCAATGCGTCCGGCTTCATCGCGATAATCGGGGTTATATCCTTAATAAAGGTTTTAACCTTGGCGTTGTGTGGAATTACATTGGTGGCCAGGAAAAACTTTTTGCCTAGCTGATGTGCTTCAGCTATGCCCTTGGCCAGATTATCGGCAAGAAAATCATTGTTGCGCACCCGCAGGCTGTAACGGGGCAGCCCTGCATAAACAGCATCCGCGCCGAATGCAAAGGCATAGCGCATGTTTTTTATGGTTCCGGCAGGGGAGAGCAGTTCTACTTGTTTCATGTTGATGTGTGTCAGTGGATTTATGGGATATATTCTACCACTATCCGATATAAGCCAAAAACGGGAGAATTTGAATGTGGATAGTGTTGTTTATAATCGCAGTGCTGTTTGTGCTGGGCGGCGCTTTGCTACTGTTGCGCTCGGCCAATGCGCATAAAATTCCTGATAATGTGAAAGCGCAGCCTTATGAGGATGATGACGAAAATAAGTGGTAACTAGTTGCGACCTTTTTTGTCATACAGTTACTTAAACATATGACCGTTCGCCCTGAGCTTGTCGAAGGGCTGTGTGGTTCGACAGGCTCACCACGAACGGTATAGGCCACTTCATACTTGGTTTTATTTTGTACGCTATGCTTTCAGGGTGAATGTAACCGGCCCGCTATTGACCAGCGCAACCTGCATATCAGCACCAAACTGGCCGAATTCGACATTGGGGTAGGTTTGTTTTGCCAGCTGTTGCAGAAAGTCAAACAGCTCTTTGCCTTTTTCCGGCGGAGCAGCTGAAATAAAACTGGGACGATTGCCATTTTGCGTGTCCGCCGCCAGCGTGAATTGCGGCACCAGCAACAAACCGCCGTTAATATCCCTCAAACTCAGATTCATGCGGTCATCGCTATCGGCAAAAATCCGGTAATTGAGGATGCGTTCCAGCAGGCGTTCCGCACTTTTTTGAGTATCCTCTTTTTCGACCGCCACCAGCGCCAGTATGCCGGTATCGATTGCGCCGATGACCTCATTGTTGACGGTGACTTTAGCGGTGGTTACCCGTTGGATGATGGTGATCATAATAATGCCGGATTACACGTAGAAGCTTGGATATTTTAAATGGTTTAAATAGAAAGTGCCGCATGGTTACATTTTGTATCTAAAATTAGCCTATCCTACAAATAGGTAGCGGGTCATTAATTTAGTTATTATACAGGCAGGTTCATGAGAATTTTATTGGTTTTATTGTTGTTTTTGCCTTCGTGGGCTGGCGCAGAAGTCTATGAGTGGCAGGATGCGAAAGGAAATACGCATTTTTCCGATCGCTCGGTTGCTGACGCAAAGGTAGTCGATATAAAACCGGGTTATGACTTTTACAGGATTAAGACAGTCTATGACGGCGATACGGTGGTGCTGGAGGATGGCCGCAAGGTTAGGTTGCTAGGCATCAATACGCCGGAAGTCCAGCACCGGGATAAAATGGCGGATGCAGGCGGAGACGAGGCCAAGCGCTGGTTGATAACTAAACTGCAAAACAACAAAGTCCGGCTGGAGACAGATGCCGAGAAAACGGACAAATACGATAGAACTCTGGCGCATCTGTTCACCGAAAAAAAGGAGCATATTAATCTGCAACTGGTAGCAGCGGGTCTTGCGGAAGTCAGTATTTATCCGCCTAATCTGCTTTATGTGGATGAGCTGGTTAAAGTACAGAGTCAGGCGGAGCAGAGTAAGCTCGGTATCTGGCAGCGGCCCGAATATGCGCCTATGCCGATAAGCAGCTTGACCGAAGCAGGGCATACAGGCTGGACTCGCCTGGTTGGCAAGGTGGTTAATGTCCGTAATACCCGAAAGTCCATTTATCTGGAGTTTTCCGATTCGTTTGAGGCGCGTATAGAAAGCAAATGGGTGGATTTATTTCCCGATCTGAATGCTTATGTGGGAAAGAATGTCGAAGTTCGTGGCTGGTTGAACAAAAACAGGGGAAAGTTTTCCATGTTAATCCGGCATCCTAGTGCGATTAAGCGGCTTTGAGTTATTTGTGAAAGTTCAGATTTGATAGGGCAATATTAAATTAATTCTGACCACGAATGACTCAGCCTCGGCCAAAAGCGGTCATATATTTATTTTGATAGAAAACAATTTAGATATCCCCTTTTGGTGAATAACACGTATTTCAAGATATACAGACATAATTAATGGACATACAAGCGCTTATTTTTAGGTGGGCAAAAGATTGTCCAAAATTTCAGATTTTCCGGATGCATACGAAAACTCAATCAAGATGCTGGTTTTTGGTCCGAGTCTCAAGAGACGGTTTTGGCAAGATGCGAAACCATTGCCCCGACTTGGATAATCGTAATCTCAAAAACGGTCGATTATGAAATATTTATCATTAACGCGCCATGAGTATCCTGTAAGGCCTGAAGCCGGAACCAGAACTCCAGCTTTACTCCCGTTCGCCGAAGAAAAATGGTTTCATGATTTTAAGGTTGAATTTAACTTCACCTGATAGAGTGGTTTTTAGGGGAAATAAGGCAGAGCTATACAGCCGCGATTTCACAGTTCCATTAATACTTTTCCATAAAGAGAGTTGATACGTAATGAAAAGCAAAAAAATCTTATCCTCGGGAGTAGCTGCGTTTATCGCTGTTATGGCATCAGGCGCGTCAGCTTGGGCGGCTACTACTGTACAAGTCGGAGCAAGCGGCAAAACATACGCATCTAGTGCAGTGAGTTGTGCAGCCAACCCAACCACAGGCGTGCAATCACCGGTAGTAGAAGCTGGTCTATTTAACCCGACGAATAATGTGAGCGCCACCGTGTCGCTCAACGGCACCGCTGTGGCAAACGTCACGAATGTTAATCCGGCCGCCAAGGTCTGGCTCGCCGATGGTAACAACACGGTAGTTGTGGCGCTCAGTAAAAAGACGGCTGATAGCTATGCGTTTACCGTGCAACCAGGTATGTGCACCCTCCCAGATACCTCTGGCAATACGTTCAGCGCCGATGGCACATTGGAGTATGCCGTTAGTGGTAAATCGTACGCTACAGTGACACCTGGTTGTGCATTGAATGGAGCCACAGGTCTGGCGCAACCTTATGTAAACCTGTTTGATAATGGCAGTTACATGCTCAATGTTTCCGTCAATGGCGTACCGCTGACACAGCTAAGTGCAAGCCGCCCCCATACCCCCGTCTTTCTGAGCGCTGGCCAGAATGTTATTTCAGCCGCCAACGGCAGCTTATCCATTGACTATTACGTTCGCGACGGTGGTGATGGCAGCTGTATACTACCGTAGCAGCGCAATGTGCCATACAGGGGGCATGACATCTATAGCCCCCGCTTCACACCCTGAGGTTGTCCGTTAATCTTTTTCCTGGTTAGCGTCTCAATCGGTCCGTGCCGCAAAAACCGATTGAGACGCTAACCAGGATCTTTTAATGTCGTTTCGTCGAGTTGTTTAAAAAGAGCTACATCGCAATGCTTCAAGGCGTTGCGGTACTTTGATTCATCGTATGGCGTGCGAGTCTGCCAACAGCTGAAGAGGATATGAATCCACTTGAAGGCTAAGGCTCGTATAGTAACTTGGCTAGAACATCCCTTATTGCGTTGTTGATGATAAAAAGCACAAGCCCAATAAGACTTGTTAATTATCTATGCCGCCTATTCAACCATGGTCTGCCTTAAAAATGTGGGGCACTCTCTACGCCAGTATACCCAACTGTTATTTCCTCTGTCGCAGCAGATAGCGCTGTGGATCGGTGGACTTAGTCTAGTCTCTGGTTGCGTAACAAACTTCAGAGTATACTTTTTCACATTGGTTTATATTGTGATTTGGTTTGTTGACTGTGATTTTTGGCGGAATCGGGCAATAGGTATCCCATTTTTATTGCCAACCGCATACATCTGAAAATCACTATAACTCACTAGATTGGTCGGTTATGCAGGGGCTCTTTAGTGTATTGCCCTTGTTCGGAAGGATCAAACAGGAGTGATCATGAGCAAGATGTGGCACAAGAACTGTTCTCAACGAAAGAAGCATTCGATCGCCGCAGCGATGACGGTGCTGTTCATGGCCTGTGTCATTGCGCTCCCACCGTTTCCTCTTAGTGGCGCCGAAACTCCACT
>JAQTLI010000336.1 GCA_028714995.1 Methylobacter sp.
ATTTATTATATTTGGTGCCATACCGTTGGTAATCGCATCCATCAAAGGCTGGCTGGGTGTGCATCGACAGCCGACGGACTGACGTTCTTTCCATTCAACCCAATACAAGCGGTATGTGGCTAGTTTTATCAGGCGTTTTGAATTAATAAAACCTATCTATTAAAGGATCGGTTGCAAAACCCGTTAGTCGGATGGAGAACTTACCCTTTTTGGGAGGATTGAAAAATCTTAATGATCAGTTAGAAGAAGTAGCGACCACTTTTCTCGTCTCTAATTCATTAACTTGTGTTTGATAGACTAAAACTTATTAGGAAATATTCATGGCTACACATCACGCATTACCAGGTGAAATTGTTGACTTGGGAACTTGGGCGCAAGACGTCCCAAATGAAAAAACAAAAGTCATTGCGAAGACAGATGAAATGGAACTTGTTCGCCTTGTTATTCCGGCGGGTAAAGAATTACCAAGTCACAAAGTATTAGGACCCATTGTGGTTCATTGTATAACAGGGGAAATTGAGTTTGTAGCAATGCGGACAACACAAGTATTAACACCCGGCCAACTACTTTATTGAATTAAGGCTATGTCACCGTTAAATATTGAAAATTCCCCAGAGCGGCATTAAGTAGCGTTTCCGGTGCGAGTTGACGGTGTTGTTCAAAAGCTCGTCGCCAGCCCAGATAGTTTGGTAAGTATTTAGTCGCCACACCATGAAAATGCTCCAACCACTGTTTAAATCGACTGTGATAAGCGTTGACATTCTGCACATGATAGGCCCCCTTGACCCGCAGACCTTGGCTGAGGTTGACGACTTCATGACTGATACCTTCCGCATGACAGAACGCCGTGTAGGTGGGGTTGGCATCGCTGACCAAAAGTGCATCCGAATCCAATGCTCGCTTTAGAGCGGCGGTAAGAAGTGTCTTGGTTAGCGGTCCGTTGCCGGTAACGAAATCCAGCGTTTGCCCGGAACGGTCACGAGCAACAAGCACACAGACCTGTTCGTCAGAGATCCCTCGCTTAGTGGCGTTACCGCCCCGCTTGCGAGCCTTGCGGTTAAGGTTCCGCTTGCCTTTTTCCGATTCGAGCAAATACGTTTCATCGGCTTCGGTAATACCGTGAAGAGTAGAGGGGCGATCCCGGGTAATCCAGCTCAAGAAGCGATGTCGCCAACGGAAACTGGTGTTGCGATGAACGCCGGTATCGGAGGCGGACTGACGCACCGTCAGCGATTGTGCCATCGCAGCAAGGTAGTTCAGCCATTTTGGCTTCTCGCGAAGATGAGCCAGCGGCGTGCCAGTGAGGGCATTGAAGGTTTTGTGGCAGCTTTTACAATAATAACGTTGCAACCCGCTGACCAAACCGTGACGGTATAACTCGACACTGGCACAATGCGGACAGGCATTTTTAGCATCAAAGCAGGCCTCAATCAATTCGAGGACTTTGGGTTCGTCGGATAGTTGATTTAATGCAGCGCTCAGCAATTTGCGCTGATGATGATCTAATTCATGGATTGCAGTAATTAATTGCATAAATTCGCCGCTTTTCATGATGATCTCCAATTGAAAATCCACAAAAAATTATTTTATGAAAAAGAAATACAAAATTCCATAATTAACGATGACATAGCCTTTTATATTGGATGCAGAATTATCAGTCGATGCGGTGACACCTGAAAATAAAGTTTGGCTGTGCCCTGTCTGCGGAGTGAAGCGGAATATAGGAAATCATGCCAGATGCTCAAAAATCACCCAAATGAAACATCGTAAGGAACGCGATAACCTGTCCCAAACATAAGCACAAAAAACAAATTACAAATCAGAACAACGCATTATCTATGGGGGGCACCCACTAGTCACCTGTGCCTCGTGGGCTAATTAATTCTTTTCTGTGCTGGTTAATGCTACCCAAAAAATTCAATTTCGACACGGCGGTTAAGCGCCCTGCCCTTCGTAATGTTTGGCGCAATAACTCCACCGTCGGCTTGCGAAAAGACGTTGATTTTATCTGCCACAACACCGTTATTCACTAAAAAATTGCGGGCGGCCAATGCCCGGCCAAGGGCGATTTTGGCATCCTTGGCCCGGCTACTCGCGCATCCGTGTGACCACTTATATTTATATGGTCAGCGGTTTTCGCCGACTGGATTAGTACTGTGGCGACTTCGCTACTAGGATTAAATGTCGTGCTGTATCGTGGAAACGTGACAAATATAATTGCAGAAGCATATTTGTTCAGTCTGCTTTCTATGTCATTCAGTCGTGTGTTGATTTCGGCCAGTTGATAGCGTTTTGTTTTAGTGTTTTTGTTGGCAGCCTCTATGGTTAGTCGGATTACCTCAAGCTGCTTTTTTGCCAGTGCATGTAGTGCGTTTATGTCTGCGTTCTTATAGCTGGCCGGTGTAGTTTCAATTGTGATGGCGTTGTTGAATAAATCAGTTTTTCAACAACGCCCGCTATAGCCGGGATCAAAGTTTTCAGGTTCTTCGTGTCCAATGGAACTTTTTCGCGATCATGGCCGCTGGATCAGTAATGGGCAGTTACTTTGGCGACAAGCTACTCGGAGTCGTGCCCACGCCGCTACTTTTGTCGTTATTAGCAGCCATACTCCTTGTATCGGCCGTCAAGATGTGGCGACATTCATAGCTCCATAGGTTGAGCTGAATGAAATAAAGCCCAATTTGGGCTTCGAATTCTACGGTAGTCCTGCATTTTCCAATAATGTGTTGCTGCCGCGACGCCTGATTTAAAGGCAGTTCCGACAAAATAAAACCCATCAACCCAAGTTAAATTTTAGGGCTTGGATTATCCACGATTTCACTACGTTACATCGACCGGTAGCTGCCGAGCCAGCAGCAATAAAGGATGCTCTACCCTGCCCTCATTGGAGTTGAGAAAAACCGCACAACCAAAATTGCCGCTAACCACGACATCCGCCGATGAAGCACTGATGATTTGCTGTTTTAAAGCCCGTAACTGCCCGGCATTGTCGGGATGGGTCAGCATGAAGCTGCCGCCCGCACCGCAGCAGATGTGGTTGTCGGCCAGCGCGGCAATTCTCAGGCCGGGGATTTTTTGCAGCAGCGCATAAACAGCTTGCTGGTTTTTGAGGACGTTGCGCTGACTGCATGGTTCGTGTACTGCGACTTTCAGCGTGGATGCCGCCAGTTGCAGATCGTCCGGCCAGTGCTCCAGCAGAAAATCGTTGATGTCATACAAGCGTTGCCGGAACAGCTCTGCCGCTTTGCCATCGTCACTTTGATATTCGCTTAACATCGCCCCGCAACCCGTAGCGGTGTGGAGCACGGCATCGACATCCAGCGCATTGAAAACTGCGATATTGTTGTCGATCAAACCGGCGGCAGACTGGCCGTTGTGCTGGTGTATCGCCCCGCAGCAGCCTTGTTGCGGCGGCACCAGCACCTCGTAGCCTATTGCGTTAAGCAGTTTGATCGCCGCCAGCAAGGTCTCGCGGTCGAAATGTTCGGCGACACAGCCTGTGAACAGCGCAACCCGACCGAATGGCGTGACGCTGGCTGGATAACAGGCTGCCAATGCCTGCAATGCTGGTTTGTCCAGCAAAACTTCGGCATCCGCCAAATGCATTTTTTTCAGCAATCCGCTACGCCGTAACGATTTTTGCAATCCCGATTTCAAATAGACGGCAAGCAACGGCATTAACCGCGTCCGCCAGCGCTTTTTTTCAATCAGTCTGAAAGCCAGTTTCGCCAACCAACTCACATTAACCTTTAACTGGCCCTGAGCCTGATCAAACAACTGCCCGTATGCCATCCGGCTTGGGCACACTGTCTCGCAGGCCCGGCATTGCAGACAGTTATCCAGATGCTGGCGTTCATTGACGCTGATCGGCAGGTTTTCAACCAGAATCTTGCTTATGGTGCGTATGCGTCGGCGCGGAGTTTCTTCATCGATCTGGAGCAAACGGAAGGTCGGACAACTGCTGACGCACATGCCGCAACGCATGCATTCGCCAGCATCCGGGATATACGGCCCCGACCCAATCGGCTCGCCAGGTTCATCAAAGCCCATGTCCATGAAATCAAACATCTCAGGCCTACATCACCTTGGCATAGGCGCGGCGCAACAGCTCCATTTCCGCAGGCGGCCTGCCGCGCAGTTCCGGCA
>JAQTLI010000337.1 GCA_028714995.1 Methylobacter sp.
CAGTTTATCAGTCGCTTCAAGACTCAACAGGGTTTCCAGGCTGGCGATAATCGCAATCGTTACGGCAACAGTATAAACGTGCGGATTGCTGAGATGGCTGAGATAACTAGCGTTTGGCAGTACAAATTTATTGAAAAAATCGCTGGCTTTTTCCGAAACCGGCAAGCTGACCATGTGCCCGTTACTGACCGCCCAGGCAGGAGCAAACTGCTCGGTGGTTACATTGTAGCCAACGCCCCAAACTACTACCACTAATGGACCGGGGATCAGTTTTAACAATTTTTGTTTTTTAAACCATGCCGTGCCCCAGAGCATTAACAGTAACATGGCCACGATGCTGATAACAATCGAGCCTGGTGATATACCACCAAATGCATCAAAGAACTCAATGAAGCTGGATTCGGCAGTTTCCTTCATATAGCTCTCATCTCCTTCATAACTGGTATGGTATCCCGTGGCATGAGGTATCTGTTTGATAATCAAAATTAAACCAATGGCGGCCAGCATGCCCTCAATGACTGCGGAAGGAAAAAAAGCGCCAATAATTCCGGCTCTTAGAAATCCCAACATTAGTTGCATGATACCTGCTAAAACACAGGCAACCAGCAACCCTTGAAAACTGCCGAGGATTTCAATGGCATTGAAAACAATGACGGTTAAACCGGCAGCAGGCCCTGAAACAGCGAGTTGTGAACCACTGATCCATGAAACAATCAGTCCCCCCACTAAACCTGTAATCAGCCCGGAAAATAATGGCGCACCCGATGCCAATGCAATACCCAGGCATAATGGCAGCGCTACTAAAAACACCACGATTCCGGCAGGAATATCATCTTTTAGATGGCGAAAATAATATTGAGTATGTTTGTGTAGCATGATGTTAAACCTTAAGTTTAGAGGGGGGCATGAATTGATGCTGTCCATGTTATTCAGGAAGACACTGGGTAACTGCCATTGAATACGCTATCATCGTAGCCCCTTAATCTTTCAAGAACCTTTCACAACACCCGAAGCACATGAACATTCTATTGATAGAAGACGATGCCGTTCTGGCTGACGGATTGATTCATACGTTGGGTGGTAGCGGTTATTCGGTAACCTGCGCCACAAACGGCGCTTATGCAAAGCAGTTGCTGCAAGCGCAAGACTTCGATTTGATCGTGCTGGATTTTGGATTACCGGATATGGACGGGTTGGAGCTGTTGCGTAGACTTCGCAGTCGTAAAATCCCATTGCCCATCATGATCTTGACGGCGCGTGATGGCGTCAACGACAGAATTGTCGGCATTGAGCAGGGTGCGGATGATTATATGACTAAACCTTTTGAACTCAGGGAGTTGGAGGCCAGGATCCATGCCCTGATACGGCGTTGTTATGGCGGGTTTAGTAACGATATAGTGATTGGCCGGCTGAGGCTTGATACGCATAACCACCAAGTCCTGGTCGACGGTCAGCCGATTATGCTGTCGGCTCGGGAATATGGCCTTTTGGAAATCCTGCTGATGCAGGCAGGAAAAGTCGTCAGCAAAGACCGCATTGCGCAGCGCTTGGCAGTTGATGGCGATGCGCTGACTGACAATGCCATTGAAATTTATGTGCATCGATTGCGCAAGCGCATAGAGCCTTATGGCGCGGTGATTAGAACGGTGCGCGGGCTCGGTTATTTACTGGAGCGGTCAGCCGATGAATAAAAACCGCAGTCTCAAAACCGAAATTCTTTTACGACTGGCTATTCCGCTCATTTTCTTCATGACAATCGAAACGGTTCTGTCCTATTTTGTCACCCTGCACCATGTCAATGGGGCTTATGATCGTTGGCTGCTCGACTCAGCAAGATCATTAGCGCAGGAAATCAAAGTCCGTAAAGGCAAGGTGATTGTGGAATTACCCCCGGCCGCATTAGAGATTTTCAAATGGGACGAATTGGATAAAACCTATTTTAAAATCATCTCGGAAGAAAAAGGTATGCTGGCTGGCGACAAATTTGTCCCCGAACCCTTATCCCCTGAAACTGATTGGTCGCACCCCGTCTATTTTGACGATGAAATGTACGGCGAGCCGGTTAGAGTCGTATCCATGGTAATTGTTCGTGATGAAGCTCCGGAAAAAGTGTTTGTACACGTTGCGGAGACTTTAAATAAGCGTCGGGGCATGATGATTGATATTTTATTGGCCGATTTGGTCCCGCAGATGATACTGGTGTTGTTGGTAGGTATTTATTTATTAGTGGGTGTAAAGCGAGGCTTGCAACCCCTGCATGTGCTGGCGGATGAGATCGCCCAGCGGACGTCCCGTGATCTGCGGCCCATTCCTGAAAAGCACGTTTTTCTGGAAGTGCGCGCGCTGACCGATACTATCAATGATTTGTTGGAACGTTTGGCCATGGCTATTGCTACACAGCAACGCTTTATCAGCAATGCAGCGCATCAATTACGCACGCCTTTGGCCGGCTTGAAATTGCAGGCGGAGCGTGCGCTACGTGAGCAGGATATATCGGCAATGAAACCGGCCCTGATGCAAATCCAGAGTAGCGCCGATCGCATGTCGCACATGACAACGCAATTATTGGTTCTGGCCAGGTCGGAACCCATCAATGGCGGCTATGAATTGCTTCCGGTAGATCTTTGCGAGCTGGCTAGAAAAACCTGTATAGACTGGGTGCCTAAAGCTTTGCAGCGGAATATGGAGCTCAGTTTTGAAGGCACCGAACAGCCATTGTACGTGCGTGGCGATGAGGTTCTGTTGCGGGAATTGTTGGCTAACTTGTTGGATAACGCCATTTGTTACGGTCATGACAATGGCAATATTATGGTCAGGGTCAAGCAATATTCATTGCCCAGTCTGACTGTCGAAGATGATGGTCCCGGCATACCGGATGCTGAATTGGACAGGGTTTTCGAGCGCTTTTACCGTATCCCCGGAAGTTCAGGCGATGGCTGCGGGTTAGGGCTGCCAATCGTTAAAGAGATTGCCGATTTGCATAAGGCGCGCCTTGAACTGAGCTGCGCCGGTGAAGCAGGCGGCACCCGGATTGAGCTGATCTTTGAGGCGCAGTAAAGATTGCTGCTCCTGTATCAGTCCGATTCTATCAACGCCAGTAAATCGGTGACGCCAACATCCAATCCCTGTTGTGACAGCAAGGTGGTTGCCTGACCTCTGTGATGGGTCTGGTGGTTAAAAAAATGCAGCATCAGGCTGCCAAAGTTTTTGACCGCCGCTTCGCCTTTCATGTTGTGATACGCCAACTTATAGTTCAGGTCGGAGGCGTCGAGCTGCTCGCACCAGGTTATGATCGTGGCGTCCAACTTTCGACGTTCCGCGCTTAATTCGGCAAAGTCATCAAGCAGGGTTTGCGCCAGGGCTTGCGGTTTGGGCATTGAGCGAATCTGATCCAGCGCAGGATGTTGCTCGGGATGATCGGAAAAGCGTTGCAGCCAGATAATATCGGCCACCATGATATGGTTCAAGGTGCCCAGCAGTGAACCGAAAAATGCACCGCGATTTCTGGAAATCTCATCGGCAGGCAATTGGGCTGCGGTGTTGTAGAGCTTGTCGTTCATCCACTGGTTGTAATGGCTCAATAAGCGTAAATGCTCAAGCATGGTGTTGATCCTGTAGTAAGCCCGGCATGTCTGATAATGGTTATAGTTGTAGTTTCATAGAGTAGGCAATGTCATTCTTTCCTCCCTATTTGGCTAAATCGATTATCGGTACCAAATATTTAAAATCACTTCAAAAAACTTACCTGCGCTAAATAGTTATTCCATTGAGTTCCTTTCCATACTTTAATCAGTGGCGTTGGTGAAGGCGCTATCGAGTACAGCATTATTGTACAAATGGTCATTAATGCCGAGGCAGTCATATTGTTATAACTAAATAACTTCAAAGCGGTACCAAAAGAATTTTTCATTCTTAAATTGGATAAATCAGTGCTGTAGAGTTCATCTAACAGCAAATGAACGATAAATCCCAAGGCAATGAAAATACCGTTTAGCCACGCATGTAAAACATTCCAATGCAGAAAATGATAACTGATACAGGTCATTAACAACGAAAAAAACAGGACTGCCAATACTGAATGGAATACACCACGATGAACGGTAAGCGCGTTAAACAAGGCAAACATTCCATAACGAATGAACAGG
>JAQTLI010000338.1 GCA_028714995.1 Methylobacter sp.
GCAAATACAGACTGAATTTAGCCCACCAAACCGACCGTTATTCCCGGCTTTAATCAAGCCACGTTTGTCACCATTGGTATGTAATTTAGCAATGGTTTCGGCAAAAAACAACTCCAAGGCGGTGTTGCTGCTAGCCATATCAATCCGGGTATATTTTGGGGGGATTGAATGACAGAAAATTTTCCGGATAACTCTTCCCATCATCTTCCTTTATTGCAGAGAGCAGGATATTTTTGCATTGAGATTTGGCCTTCTAAAGGCTAATTATAACCTTACGTTTTATGTTGTCTGGCGTGTGGGGGTTGAAAAAAAATCAATGTGTCTCCACATCGACATTGGTAACAATTTTATAATCAGGAATAGTAAAAATGACTGTTGAAGCAAAAAAAGAAACCTTAGGTTTTGAAACTGAAGTTAAACATCTTCTGCATTTAATGATCCATTCGTTATACAGTAACAAGGAAATATTCTTACGGGAACTGATTTCTAATGCATCGGATGCAGCAGACAAACTGCGCTTTGAGGCACTGTCCAATGACAGTTTGTATGAAGGCGATAGCGAGCTGAAAATTCGCCTTGAATACGACAAAGACAAGAAGACCATTACTATTATCGATAATGGTATCGGCATGACCCGTGCGGAAGTTCAGGAGCATATCGGCACCATTGCAAAATCAGGTACCAAACAGTTTTTTCAGGCATTAACCGGTGACCAGGCCAAAGACAGCGAATTGATCGGCCAGTTTGGCGTGGGTTTTTATTCAGCGTTTATCGTTGCCGATAAAGTGACCTTAACCACCCGCAAGGCCGGTGCCGACAAGAGTGAAGGCGTGCGTTGGGAGTCGGCGGGTGAAGGTGATTACACACTGGAATCCGTAGAAAAAGCCAAACGCGGAACCGAAATCGTATTGCATTTGAAAGAGTCTGAAAGCGAGTTCCTGGATGGTTATCGCATCCGTTCTATCGTCAGAAAATTCTCCGATCATATTTCCCTGCCTATTGTCATGGACAAAGAAGTCATGCCGTCTATGGCTGAAGAAGGCGAGGAAGAAAAGCCGGCAGAAATCGTCGAAGAGACCGTTAACTCGGCTTCTGCGTTATGGACCAAAGCCCGTCAGGAGATTTCCGATGAGGCTTACAACGAATTTTACAAGCATGTGGGGCACGACTACCAAGACCCGTTAACCCATGTGCATAGCAAAGTCGAAGGCTCCAATGAATACACCTTGCTGCTTTACGTGCCTTCACATGCGCCTTTCGACCTGTGGGACAGAGACACTAAACATGGCGTAAAACTGTATATACGCAAAGTATTTATTACCGATGATGCCGAGCAGTTAATGCCGCGTTATCTGCGCTTTATCAGAGGGATTATCGATGCCAACTCCCTGCCGCTAAACGTTTCTCGGGAAATCCTGCAACAAAGCAAGCAAATCAGCACCATCAAATCGGGCGCCGTTAAAAAAGTGCTGGGTATGCTGGAAGACCTGGCCAAGAACGAGCCGGAAAAATATGAGAAGTTCTGGTCCCAATTTGGCGCGGTTATCAAAGAAGGCCCGATTGAAGATCATGCCAACAAAGAGCGCGTCGCCAAATTGCTGCGCTTCGCTTCAACCCATGCCGATACCGACAAACAGGATGTTTCGCTGGAAACTTATGTCAGTCGCATGAAAGAAGGGCAGGACAAGATTTATTATGTAACTGCAGACAGCTTCTCGGCGGCAAAAAACAGTCCGCACTTGGAAATTTTCCGCAAGAAAGGTATTGAAGTGCTGCTGATGTCTGATCGTATCGATGAATGGCTGGTATCCAATCTGGACGAGTTTGACGGCAAACATCTACAGTCTGTCGCCAAGGGCGATCTGGACTTGGATGTTCTGGATGATGAAGAAGCTAAAAAAGAGCAGGAGGAAGTTAACAAGGATTTTGAAGCGGTGCTCAAGCAGATCAAAGAAGTATTGGCTGATAAAGTCAGCGAAGTGCGCTTGAGTCATCGTTTAACCGAGTCGCCGGCATGTCTTGTTGCCGATGTCTATGGCATGAGCCTGAATATGGAAAGAATCATGAAGGAAGCCGGTCAAGGTTTGGGCATGGGAATGGGCAGAAAGCCGATCTTTGAGCTTAACCCGACCCATCCATTAGTGGTTCGCATGAAAGAGGAACAGGATGATGCGCGCTTTGCCGATCTGACCCATATCCTGTTTGATCAGGCTATCCTGAGTGAAGGTGGACAGCTGGATGATCCTGCAGCTTTTGTGCATAAGTTGAATGGTTTATTGCAGGGATTGTTGCACTAGGAAGCAAAAAGGCTGGATAATCCCAGCCTTTTTTGTGTGCAACAGTTTTTATGGAATTTAAATTACTCAATACGGATGGTCATGCGCGGCGTGGTCAACTTAAGTTTGCCCGTGGCATCGTGGAAACCCCCATTTTTATGCCGGTCGGCACTTATGGGACGGTTAAATCGCTGACACCCGATGAGCTGACCGGTATCGGCGCGCAAATTATTCTGGGCAATACATTCCATTTGATGCTCAGGCCGGGTACGGATGTCATCAAGGCACATGGCGATTTGCATGGTTTTATGCATTGGGACAAACCCATCTTGACCGATTCTGGTGGCTTTCAGGTATTCAGCTTGGGCGCTTTAAGAAAAATCACTGAAAAAGGCGTGAACTTCAAATCGCCCATTAATGGCAGCTCAATTTTCATGGGGCCTGAAGAATCGATGCAGGTGCAGCGCGATTTGGGTTCTGACATTGTGATGATTTTTGATGAATGTACCCCATATCCTGCGACGGTCCATGAGGCGGCAGATTCCATGCGCTTGTCATTGCGTTGGGCAGCGCGCAGTAAAGCGGCTCATGAGGGTAATACGGCAGCATTATTCGGCATCGTGCAAGGTGGTATGTATGAGCATTTGCGGCAGGAATCCATAGCCGGTTTGGTGGATATTGGTTTTGACGGTTACGCGATCGGCGGTTTATCGGTAGGGGAACCCAAAGAAGAAATGATGGCTACGCTAGATGTGGTACATGCCAAGATGCCGGTCGATAAGCCGCGTTATTTGATGGGTGTAGGTACGCCGGAAGATTTGGTGGAGGCAGTCAGGCGCGGTATTGATATGTTTGATTGCGTGATGCCGACCCGCAATGCCCGCAACGGCCATTTATTTACCACCTTCGGCGTGGTGAAAATCAGGAACAGTCAGTATGAGTTTGATACCGGGCCATTGGATGAATCCTGTGGCTGTTATACTTGCCAGCATTATTCCAGGGCTTATTTGCGTCATTTGGATAAATGTAAGGAAATGTTAGGCTCCAGACTCAATACCATACACAATCTTTATTATTATCTGAGCCTCATGCAAAGCTTGCGTGATGCTATTGAAAAGCAAGAGCTGGATGTTTTTGTCAAGCAATTTTACCAACAACGAGGAAAAGCCATGCCGACTGTGGCATAATGGCGAACTTTTTTAATTACAATAAAAACCGAGGATAACAATGAGTTTCTTTATTTCTGATGCTGCAGCCGCAGCCGCTCCAGCTGCCCAACAACCTGGTATTGAAGGTATGTTGTTTCCACTGGGTATATTGGTGTTTTTTTACTTTTTGTTTTTACGTCCGCAGTCAAAGCGCGCTAAAGAGAAAAAACAAATGATCGCTGCCATCACCAAAGGTGTTGAAGTTGTAACTTCCGGGGGTATTTTAGGTAAGGTAGCTGATCTGGATGATAATTTTGTCAAAATTGAAATCAGTGACAATATTTTTATTCAAGTACAGCGGCATAATATTGAGAGCATCATGCCTAAAGGAACTTATAAAGCGATCACTAAAAAAGTTAGAGATTAAGTACTCTTCCCCGTGTTATAGCGCATGACTTATCGGTGCACGCTGATCAAGCAAAGGCGCGGTTTAATTGTTGGAATAAAATAATGCAAAATCGGTTCCCACTTTGGAAAAATCTATTAGTCCTGATCATTTTTATAATCGGGATTGTTTACGCGTTGCCAAATTTATACGGTGACGATCCTTCTGTTCAGGTGTCTTCGGCACACGCTGCAAAGTTGATGCAGGAACAGGCAAATCAGGTCGAGTCAGTCATTAAGGCTGCCGGGGTTGCGATCAAGGAGTTTGAGTTTAAA
>JAQTLI010000339.1 GCA_028714995.1 Methylobacter sp.
TGGAGTAACCTTGCCTTAGCTTGATAAACGCCAATGCTTTCAGTGTATATAGATAAAACAGGGCAATTTCATTGGCATACAAGTCCCATTTCTGCCGGTTTTGAGCCAATCGGCGATAGTCGCTGGGAAAGCCGCCCTGTCTTGCCGACTCCTCAAGGCCTGCTATGACAATCCGTTCCGCGTCAGCGAGACGTTTCTGGAAGAAATAAAACTTGTACAGCGCAAAATACGTTTGCAAGCAATGGCTATCCAGCGCTTGCGCTTGTAAAAACAAGTTTTCCGCGCGGCTTGGGTCAACCGAGCTTGCGGCCACAGCCGCTTGCAGAAGATTATTGACTTCGGCGGGCATATTCGGGCTGAACATTACCCGCTCCTCTACAAACGCAACTGAACCCATTACCAGATCTCGGCAGGAACCATCAGGTCGGCAACCGGCTCGCCGCCGAGCAGATGTTGCTCGATGATGGTTTTGACATCGTCCTTTTTCAACCTGCCGTACATAATCCCTTCAGGATAAACCAGAACGCTGGGACCCATCATGCAAGGCCCCATGCAGCCGGTGTTGGTCAGGGCGATTTTTTCAAACAGATTGCGGGCTTGTATTTCATTCATGAATTCATTCATGACGTCCGCGCAACCGCTACTGGCACAGGAGCCACGGGGATGTCCCTGCGGACGGTTTTGGGTACATACGAATACATGTTTTTCTGGTCTGGGCATGGTTGTGATCCTTTTAAAAAATTAAGGAATCTCTGAATAAGTTGATTCCATTCATGGTTCGACACGCTCACCACGAACGGAATCAACGAAAACTGTTCGTCCGAGCCTGTCGAAGGACTTAAGTAGAGATTTTTTAAGCAGCTTGTTTATGTTCGTGGGTGAAACAACTTTTCGGGCATACTTTGGAGCAAGCTTCGCAGCCGATGCAATCAAGCCTGTTTTTTAGGCTCATGACCATGCTGTTGTCATCGTCGTCTTCAAAATCGCCATAATTATCATCAAAGTCATCGGGATCAAGGACGTCGGCTTTTTCAACCAGATCGAAAACATCGCGCGGGCAGACTTTAAAACAACGGCCGCAACCTATGCAGGTCATTTGATTGATGTCGGTGACATAAGCAGGCGTCCATTCCGTGCCGCCAAAGGTAACGCCGGTTACAAATTCAGACATGACTGTTCTCCTGCTCAGGCCGCTTCAGATTGCGCGGCAATCAGTTTCTGGTTGGCTTCATCCCAGGCTTTGCAGGCTTCATAAGTGGCTTGCGCAATACCCATGAGTTCACCGTAAGCATCAGGTAGGCGGTCTTCAATCAGGTCATGTAGCTCCATCGCCTGTTCACTGGCCAGACGCTTGGTCTTTTTGACTTCTTTTTCCAGTTTTTTTAATTCTTCAGACATGCCACGCCTCCTCAGTCAGTTGCGGCTGCATTGTATTTTTCGATTAACTCCAGCGCTTTTTCGATTGTTTTGTCGCTTTTTTCGCGCAGGTCTTCCAGGCTTGAGAAGCCGAAGCGATGGGTGTCGCGCAAGATTTTATCGACCACAATCAGTTTGCCGACCATGATCAATGCGCGGCCGAAACCTTCGTGGCTTATATGAACCATGGGTGCTGCCATCAGGCCGGTTTTTTTCTCAATCAGCGTAGCCAGTGAGTTGTAATAGGCTTTTAGGCGGGCAATGGTAATTTCATCGGGATCGCCAATGACAGGAATGTCTTTCTTACGTTCTTTGGTTAACACGATAGGGTCGATGATTTTTGCTTCCGACCAACCTTCGTAGGTATCGTAAGTGTCAATCGCACGTAATTGTTTGATCATGTCTTTGACAATTTCGGAACCCAGGTTGGGATCGGTTTCTTGTACGACTAATGCGGCTGCAGCCATGTTTTTTTCTCCGTTAAGTAAATATTTATGGTCATTTGTTTCCCAAACAGGAAATATTATTCATCCCAACCCTCATCTTCCATCTGGTTAAAACGCTCCGGATCGGGACTCTTGTGTTGATTAATCGCTTTTGCCAGCCAGCTGGACGGGCCGGCTTTCATTTCATTTTGCAAATCAGCGATCAGGTCGTTAATCTTGCCGCCTTCATGCACCTTGACCGGCTGTATGTTTTTGGCAATCAGCTGATTAATGGCCGAGCCGCCAACGGCTTGGCAATATACCGCTGCACAGCCGTCCAGTAAGTCAATCTTGACTGACAGCTTGTCTTCATTGCCGTCCTGGCTAAGTTCGCCAAACTGTGCGGCTTCCAGCAATTGCGCGTTTTCCATATCCACCGCATAAATGGCGAAAGATTTGGCTGAGCCGAAATGTTGGTTTACCGTTTCCATGTCGGTGGTGGCAAACGCTATTTTTAATGCAGTTTCCATAAACTTACTCTCATCAGTGCCATGCACTATTTGCATGCGTCTTGTTAATGACATGACAGCGTTTTACTTGAATTAAGCTCGGTCAATTCGCTGGCGGGTTTTTGGGCGTACACCGAGCGGTAGACCGGAATTTCTTCATGCGAATAATTGATGACCAAATTGGCCAGATCAAACAGCGTTTGCCGGGAACCGCGATAACCGATCCAGGTTTTCTGATAGCCGCCGATAATGTCGTATAAGGGGAATCCGGCTCTCAAAATGGGCGTGCCCAGTCGCTCGGCGGTATCGACAGCGTGGGAGTTGCCGATAACCAGCTGTACCTTGTTGTCCCTGCCGATATGTTCCATATCTTCAAGGTCACCGATTTTGATGCTGTCGACAGGAATCCGTGACAGCAATGGCACGTTGCAGGAAGTAACGGCGGCGACAACCTCCGAGCCCATCTCCTGAACCAGATCGACAAATGCATTCAATAAATCCGCATCGGCGGCAATGGCAATACGCAATTGACCGAGCATGAAATGCGTGTCCAGCATGGCGTCCTGTAACTGTGAGCGCTGCCTTTCGATACGCTCAGGAACGTCGTGACCGCTGATTTCAGCCAATGCGGAAATCAGCGCATCATTGGCTTTTAAGCCGTAAAGATGATCAAGGGCATAGGTTGGTACACCGGTTTTTTGTTCCAGCAATTCCGCCGCCTTGGCTAGCGACGGGCCGATAACCACCGTTGCTAGTGCTTCGCCCAGTGTCGCCATTTCTGACAGAGGGGTGCCGCCGATGGTCACAGGGCTGAAATCATCATCGGTCAAACAGCCGTCCAGCGAATCGGAAATATCGGGTACAAAAACAGGCCTGAGCTGGAATTGCTCGAAAATATCCCGAAGCGCTTCCAGGTCGCCGGGTGTCAGCATGTAATTGACCAATACATTGACTTGGCGTTTTCGTTTGCCGGGATATGTTCCAGCTTCCTTGGTATCCGGCACCAACGCACGAATGATTTCGATGAGGGTTGCTGCAAAACCAGTCTCGACACTGCCGGTAAAATCAGGGGTATTGACTGCAACGACGGCAATATCGGCAAATTCCGGGTTAGCTTCCCTGAATTCCCTGACATTGCGATGTACATCGGCGCCTTGCGTCTCCGCAAGGCCGGTAGTCAAAATGGTAATCAGGGCAGGGCGGGATTTTTCGGCAATGGTCTTAATGCCCTCGCGCACATTTTCGTCCGCGCCCAGCACCGAGCTGGCCTGATCCATCGCCGTGCTTTGCAGCGGAATAGGTTCCCTGAAGTGTCGTACAAAAAACACCTTGGCGAAAGCGGTGCAGCCTTGCGAGCCGTGCAACATCGGCATGGCTCGGTTAAAACCCAATGTCGCCAGCGAGCCGCCTATCGGCTGGCTGGCTTTCAGTGGGTTGACCGATAGCGCTTTGTTTCGTTTCAGGATGTCAGCCATTACGCAGCCTCCCGTTTTTCCTTGGATTTCTTCCAGGGTGCGGGCGCTCTAACGGCCTCCCACACCGGACTTTCAATGGTCAATGCCAGTTGGCGCACCAGCTCCAGCATGCCCTGATAGCCTTCATAACCGAATTCGCGTTCCTGGTTAATATCCAAAAACGGCACCTTGGCTTTTAAGGCCGTATACATGTTGCGGCCACCGGCGATCAGAATATCGGCTTTGTAATCATGGACGATTTTCAGTAACGCCTTGGGGCTGCCGTCGTCGATCATTACCGTATCTTCGCCCATCAATTCAC
>JAQTLI010000340.1 GCA_028714995.1 Methylobacter sp.
TGCGGTTAATGTCATATCCAAACCTTTCGACGGCTTTTGGATGAAGACCGCTTACCGTATACCCAAGGATCGCTTCCCAAGTGGACAATTTAGCTCACAGGAAACCGAGACGAATATGCCGATCACAGAAATAGTGGTCAATTCATTGATAACCAACCTGGTAGACGGACAGACCTTACCTGACACCAAGCCAATCGAAATCAAGGGCGTAGCCTGGGACGGCGGCAATGGCATCGCACGAGTGGAAATTTCCACGGATGGCGGCATCAATTGGCATCAGGCCACACTGAAGCAGAATTATGGACGCTTTTCCTGGCGCCAATGGCAATTGGACTTTGAACCTAAACGTCCCGGAGAATACCGGATTATGGCGCGAGCCACCAGCCATTCCGGCGCCAGCCAACCGCTGGAGCCGATCCCGAACCCGTCCGGTTACCACCACAACGCCGTGCAGAAAATCACCCTTCAGTTGGCTTGAGGAGAACATGATGCAAAAGTTGATTTTGTTGTTATCGTTTTTAACCGCCACGGCAACAGCTGGGGAAAACCAGATAGTTCTGAAAGACAGGCCAGGCAAAAACCAGGTCGTCGCGCAGTGCGCAATGTGTCACAGCCTGGACTATATCACCCTGCACGCCACGATTCTGGATCGGGCCGGCTGGGAAAAAACAGTCGGCAAGATGATCAATATTATGGGTGCGCCCATCAATGATGCCGACAAACAGATAATCATTGATTATCTGGCACAGAATTACGGAAAATAAGAACATCGATGGAATCAATAGGGTCAGCCGCCTAGCTCGTAGGTTGAGCATCATTGCATTCGGCAATTGCTCCCGGCATTGCTCTACCTCCTGCATCCATGCAGTCGTCAGCTCAACCTACGGTCCCTGAAGCCCCACGTTGTTCCATTGAAAAAACCGATTAGCACCACGATACTGGACACTGCTTTGGTGGTTATAGTTGACTCGTTTTAATTACGAAATGATAATGAAGTCGAGTCGATACCGTTTATATTAATAACAACGTAAAAAGGGGATCACCATGTTCAAACACAAGTATTTGTTTCTGATTTCTGTTTTAGCCATCAACTGTTACGTGCCAGTCAGTCAAGCCGATGGGTATGTTGACAATGTAGCGCATAAATTTTACCGCGGTTTCGGCAATCTCTTTACCGGCATAGGCGAAGTTCCTAAAAACATTGTCAATGCCACTAACAAGACCAACCCTGTCGTAGGTTTCACCGGTGGCTTGGTGATGGGTACAGTGGATACCTTGGCGAGAACCGCTACCGGCGTCTTCGATATTATCACCAGTCCGATTCCGACCAAAAGTTTGGTTCAACCCGAGTATGTCTGGTCGAATTTCAACGAAAACACAACGTACGGCTATGACCATGGACAAGACTGACATAGGTTGGCTGACGACTGCATGGGCAGATATTTTGCTCCATGCAATCGCCAAATCAACCTATGGCCTAGCCAATGCACAGATCATTGATCAAGTCGACTTTATTCGCGCCAGTCAGTTTAGCAAGAGTAAACGCAGCATTTGAGGCAGCCCCCCCTTTGCGCTATAACACTCACCTGAATTCGGTGATATACAATTATATGGTACCAGAATGAGGCTTCTGTTTTTCAGGCGGGACGGATTGTTCCAGTTGACGGCGAAATTCGTCCAATTGCCGTATTAATTCTTCACTGAAGGATTTGAATTGTTTCTCAAACAAGGGAATTTGCTGTTTCAACTCCTTGTTAAAGGTTTCGCCTAACGCTCGTAAGCTTCTAAAAATATCCCCAAAAGGCAGAAGTGAAAGATTATTGAGCGTTTGCTGATAATCGACTTTCCATTGATTGTTTTCTTTTAATAAAACAGTATCAAAAGACAAAACATCATTGATCTCAGATTTTTTTAAGGTCATGAGCGTTGCTACAGTTGCATTGGAACCATTGATTAAAGCCTCCTCGGTCTTTACTGTCGCATTCTCCATACTTTGCTGTGTATTCACAAGATATTGAGTCTCCCGAGTAGCGTATTTTCTGGCAGAGTTAAGATCATTATCTGCCATCGCTTCCCAAAATTCCTTAGTAACCTGTTCGGGGCTCGATACGGTCTGACAACCGCTCAGCAAGAACAATAAACATAAAAGCCCCGTCAAACCAACCAGGCTTTTCTTTGTGTGATAACAGGGGAAGCCCTTTAATAAAACTTTAGTTGTCGCCACCGAAAACTCCAGGAATTTGCTGCAAATTCAAGAAAAAGTTATATGAAATATACGGCAGCCAGAACACGGCTTCCGGACGGAAAAAGCTTTATAGAATTCCAGTTTATCTTATGATCCTGAAAAATTAAATATGCACGGGTCGATCGCGACGTTCCGTTACCACGGTGAAGAAGAAGGAACCGCCGGGAAAATAAGCGCGCCGAAAGTCGGACATAAGCGGAACACTGAAATGTAACAAAAAATGTAGGGCACGCTGCGCGTACCGCATAGTGGATAAGATTGATTTTAGCACCGCAAACCGGATATTTAAGATCATGATATGATACGTTAGGCTTTAAGGTACGCGCAGCGTACCCTACCGGGCAAACAATATCGTTCTTTTTTGTGGAGTAAAAAGTGAAAACATTCTCTAAACGACATGGTTATATAAATGAGGTTGAAATAACCGTTAGAGAAGATGCGCCTAGCGGGCTAAGGTGTTTTGTGATTGATATAGCGGAAGATGATTGTGACTTGAGTCCATCCGATTTAAGACCAATCATTTGTCGGGTTCTTAATGAAAGTCCAAATTCAGACAATTGGACTAACTATCCAAATATCGATTATGAAATTAGGTATTTAATTGGAAATTGTAAATGGCACAAGGTCTATGACATTATCGAACGATTGTATGCTTACTTGATTAAAAATAATCGTTATGAAAGAGAAGCTGATATAAAAGCAAACATTTTCCAAGATGAAATTAACGAATATTTTTTAGAAAACGGTATTGGATGGAAGCTTGTAGACGGTCAAATCGAAATACGAGGTGCAGAAGCATTTGAAAAAATAATGAAGTCCGCACAAGAACAACTTGAATCAAATATTCAGTATTCAACTGCAAGCAAAGAGCTTCATGAAGCAATTAAAGATTTGTCAGGTCGCCCTTTAGCGGATACTACAGGGGCAATTCAACATGCAATGGCTTCATTGGAATGTGTTGCGCGTGAAATCTCAGATCAACCTAAACTAACTTTAGGTAAAATTATGGAGCGTCATAGTATTACGATTCCACCACCACTTGATGAGGCCGTAAAAAAAGCATGGGGTTACGCTTCAGAATATGGTCGTCATCTACAATAAGGACGTAATCCAGAATTTGAAGAGGCTGAATTAATAGTTGGTATTTGTGCTTCTGTTGGAAATTATCTGGTTAAAAAATCACAAATCGATGAAGTTGGAGTTTGAGGCGTAGTGGAACGGAATGCATGACCGCTTATAGCCGGAAAGCCCTAAACCTGAGCTCAAGCGGGACTGCTCAAAAGCACGCATTCCCTTAGCCTAGTCGGGTACGCTGTGCGTACCTTTCGGCATTCAATGGAACGCGCAGCGTACCCTACTTGGTTACACCATCCGACACAACTTCAACCCACTCTGGAAATCCCCAACTTTAACATCCTGGATCGCAAGGTATTCGGATTCATGCCCAATATCGCCGCCGCGCCCTTGACGCCTGAAATCTGCCATCTGGTTGCTTCGAGGGTACGCGTTATGTGTTCGCGCTCCACGGCTTCCAAGGTTCGCAACTTGCTGGTAGCGGCTTCGGGATGGACGCGAGCGGGCAGCAATGGCGCGATGTCCAGCAGTGAACCTTGGGACAGAATCACCGCCCGCTCGATGACATTCTGCAATTCACGGACGTTACCGGGCCACGCGTATTGACATAAATATTCCAGTCCGGCCGGATCAATGTCATCAAAGCGCTTGCCGAATTTTTTAGCGTATTTAGTCAGAAAAAAACGCGCCAGCAACGGAATATCCGTTACCCGCTGCCGTAACGCCGGCACTTCGACAGGAAACACATTCAGCCGGTAATACAGATCGGAACGAAACCTCCCCAAACTAACCTCTTCGGCCAAAT
>JAQTLI010000341.1 GCA_028714995.1 Methylobacter sp.
TTTTAGAAAAAATGTGCGATCGCTTGCGCATCCCTAACTCGTTTAAGTCACTGGCTCTGCAGGTTATGCAATATCATACTCACTGTCACCGGGCTTTTGAATTGCGCGCCTCAACAATAACTGACATGCTGGCCGCTTTGGGGGCATACAAACAAACCAACAAATTGCCTGAATTTTTATTGGCTTGCGAAGCGGATGCTAAAGGCAGGACAGGATTCGAAAATACACCCTACCCTCAAGCCAAACTGCTAAGTGGCGCCGCCAAGGCTGCTGCATCGGTTGACACTTCATCGATTTTGAATAGCGACCTTAAAGGCTCACAAATCGGTGAAGCCATTCGTCGCTTGCGAATAAAAGCAGTGGCTGAGTTTGTTAAATCGGAATAAATGCTGTTAGCGCCGACTGAATGGTGTTGAATAATGCACTAAACTCCATTATAGTAAAATTTTTTATTACCTTATTTTGCAATCATATCCATGCCTTCTTTTGACATCATTTCTGAATTTGATAAACACGAAATTAAAAACGCTATCGACCAAGCCAATAAAGAAGTTACAACACGTTTTGATTTTAAAGGTACAGACTCAAGCTTTGAACTGACTGATGACAAACTGATTATGACTTCCGGATCGACATTTCAATTACAGCAAATGTTCAGTATCGTCTGCTCAAAACTCAGCCGACGCGGTGTGGATATAGCCTGCATGGAAGTTGGCGACCCAAAGCCAGGCGGCAAAACGGTACGGCAGGAAATTACGTTAAAACAGGGACTGGATTCTGTATTGGCAAAAAAAATCGTTAAGCTAATCAAGGACAAAAAACTGAAAGTCCAAGCGGCTATCCAAGGTGATCAGGTCAGGGTGACCGGAAAAAACAGAGATGATCTGCAGGGGGTAATTAAAATGCTAAGAGAAGAAAAGCTGGAAATGCCATTGCAGTTTGAGAATTTCAGGGACTAAGCAGAGACCCTGCATTGCAGGTTTTTTTACCTTATGCCTTGAGCCTTTTATAAGCAAAATAAAGGGTGATAGCCAACATCAGCCATATGGTAACTAAAGGACCGACTACACCATCATAACTGCTGACCAGATAAAGATATTCCGAATTGAAATCGGTGTTAAACAGACTCTTGCTCATCTTAATTTGCCACACCCAGCAGGTATGACAGCCTATACACAAGCCCAAGCCTTCCTTTACCTGCGCCCTGAGTATTCCAAGAAAAATGCCCACCATTAACAAGGCTATAAATGCCGACAGAATTGCCGGATTCAGTAAATTGGCAAATGCTTCGCCCATTAAGGTAAAACCGCTTAGTACATGAACCTGCTGAAAAGGTATCTCTGTGTGGCTATCCAGGAAATGCAAGGCCGCATAGTAAATAGAACTGATCAAAATTGCCGCAATGACCGGCAACTTCCTTTTTAAGCCGGCAAATAGAATGCCCCGAAAAATAGGCTCTTCAATCATTGAAATCAACAACGCCAGTGACAACGAAATAGCCATTTTTTTTGCCACCAGTCCGGCCGTCCAGTTCTGCGCATCGTCAATTACATTAACTCCAAGCGCATACAGGACAACAAACACCGGCATCAAAGTAACAAATCCCAGGCCAAAACCCTGGAATAATTGCTTTAAAAATACTGCTCTTACAGCGAATCCTAAATCCCCCTTTTTGAATTTCAGATAGGCCATGGCCGGAAAAATACTCAACACCAAAAACAGCTGTGCCGATTTGTGTATTATTTTCGATAACGTAAACTGATCGCCTAGGCCCTGCATAACAAAATAACCTACGATGCAAGCCAGCGAGGCAGTGGCCAGCAATACCAACAGCGGCACTATTGCATAACTAATATTTCTCATCATCCATTGCTTTCCTTACCGAAATCGCCCCACAACATCTGCACGGCCGCTAAGGCCGCAAGCGAGGCAGTTTCTGTTCTTAATATCCGGCTGCCCAATCGCACCGGTATAAATCCTGCCGCTTTAGCCAAGTCCCGTTCATGATCAGCAAAACCGCCCTCGGGACCCGTTAACAATGTCACTTTCATGTCTTCAGGCTTTAATTCCGCCAATGAAATTTCTGCGTAAGGATCGAGAAACACTTTCAAGCCTTGCTGCCCGCCTACCCAATTGTTCAATTGCTCTATTTCCAACAATTCCGGCAATAGGGTTCTCCCGCTTTGCTCGGCGGCATGTTGCACTATTTTTTGCCAATGCAGTAAACGTTGCGGCTTCTTTTCACCTTTAAATTGTACGACGCAACGCTCGGTCAGCAATGGCGTGATCTTATTAACGCCCAATTCCACCGCTTTCTGTACCGAAAGATCCATTCTGTCACCACGCGAAATTCCCAGCCCTAAAGTCACCTGTAACGGCGATTCAACGCTACGCTCACTCCGTCGCCCGATATCAATCAGCACTGATTTCCTGCTCACTTCGGCAACAACACAAAAGTATTCCCCGCCGTGTCCGTTGAATAAAATGATTTCTGCGTCTTTTTTTAATCGCAACACCGTTCTGACATAATGAGCGCTCTCATCATCCAGTTCCACCTGCTTAGCCGTCGCCAGCTGTAACGGCACATATAATCTGGAAACCCGCATATTAATCCTTAACCGCCCGCTGTATACCTTCCCAAGCCACATCAGCGATTAGCCAAAGTTCTTCCTCGGTAACCACATACGGCGGCATAAAATAAATCACATTACCCAAAGGCCTTAATAAAACGCCTTTTGACAGTGCATACTGATATACCTTTAAACCACGGCGTTCCTGCCAGGGATACGGTTCGCGGGTATGTTTATTCTTGACCATTTCAATAGCCAGGATCATCCCCGTCTGCCTGACTTCCGCTACGTGCGGATGCTCATTAAAACGGGCTGCCGCTTTGGCCATGGCTTCAGCCAGTTTTTTATTGTTCCCAATAATGTCTTGCTGCTGAAAAATCTCTATCGTCGCCAAGCCAGCCCGACATGCCAAGGCGTTACCCGTATAGCTGTGGGAATGCAAAAAAGCAGTCATATTCTGATAATCGGCATAAAATGCCCGATATACCTGATCGGTCGTCAATACCGCCGACAACGCCAAATAGCCGCCCGTTAACCCCTTGGACAAGCACATGAAATCAGGCGTTATTGCAGCATGCTCACAGGCAAATAAAGTCCCGGTTCGGCCAAATCCTACGGCGATTTCGTCCGCAATAAGGTGCACGTTGTATTTATCGCAGGCATCCCGCAGTTTGTGCAAATAAACGGGATCATACATCCGCATATTGCCGGCGCATTGCACCAATGGCTCGATAATGACGGCGCAAATGCTTTCAGCGTGTTGTTGCAGCGCTCGTTCCATGAGCGTAAATCGGCGCGTGGAATAGTCCGCCCAGGACTCTCCCGGCTCCCGGTTATAACAGTCAGGTCCGGGAACGGTAATCACATCCATCAACAAAGGCCCGTACGTTTCCTTATACAAAGCTACATTTCCTACTGCTAATGCGCCTAAGGTCTCGCCGTGATAGCTGTTTTCCAAGGTGATGAATTTTGTCTTACTGGCTTGTCCTATGTTTCGCCAGTAGTGAAAGCTCATTTTGAGAGCCACCTCAACCGCAGAAGAGCCATTGTCGGCATAGAAACAGCGGCTTAGTCCTACAGGGGTGATTTCAACCAGCTTTTCCGCCAATCTGACTGCTGACTCGTGGGTGAATCCTGCAAAAATCACATGTTCCAGTGTATCGAGCTGATCCTTTAGTGCAGCATTGATAACGGGATTGGCATGACCGAATAAATTAACCCACCAGGAACTGATGGCATCAAGATACTGATTGCCTTCAAAATCCTCCAGCCAAACGCCCCGGCCTTTTTTTATCGGAATGACAGGAAAAGCTTCATGATCTTTCATTTGTGTGCACGGATGCCACAAAACCGCCAAGTCTCGATCAGAAAATGATTGGTTAGTCATAGGTCAGCGTTCATAAACCATAAAGGGCGCGAACAACCGCATACATAAAGTCATTCGCACCCTTTAATGATACACACACAAAATATGTTAATTATAACTTCAGATTTTCCCAGATCGCCAAGGTAGGCGCTGCCTGATTCATGGTATAAAAATGCAAACCTGG
>JAQTLI010000342.1 GCA_028714995.1 Methylobacter sp.
GATGATCTGGAACAGGGCAAGGTCGATATTGTCATCGGTACGCATAAGTTATTGTCCAAGGACATCAGGTATAAAGCGCTGGGGCTGGTAATTATTGATGAGGAGCACCGGTTTGGCGTGACTCAGAAAGAATACTTCAAAAAGCTGCGCAATGAACTGGATATGCTGACCCTGACGGCAACGCCAATTCCGCGCACCTTGAATATGGCGATGTCGGGCCTGAGAGATATTTCCATTATCGCCAGTCCGCCGCCCAATCGTCATGCCATCAAAACCTTTATCAGTGAATGGATAGATGCACAAATCAAGGAAGCCTGTTTGCGTGAAATCAAGCGCGGCGGTCAGGTTTTCTTTTTGCATAATGAAGTGAAAACGATGGAGAAAATGGCCAGGGAACTGGAAGCGCTGGTACCAGAAGCGCGGATTGAAGTCGCTCACGGGCAAATGCCGGAGCGTGACTTGGAGCGCATCATGCTGGATTTTTATCATCAGCGTTTTAACCTGCTGTTGTGTTCCACTATTATTGAAAGCGGTATCGACATTCCCAGCGCCAATACCATCATTATCAATCGCGCCGATAAATTGGGGCTGGCACAGTTGCATCAGTTGCGCGGCCGCGTGGGACGTTCGCATCACCGAGCTTATGCGTATTTCATCGTCCCGCCCAAAACCCTAATGAGCAAAGATGCCATCAAGCGGCTGGAAGCGGTTGAAGCCTCCGGCGATTTGGGCGCAGGTTTTATGTTGTCGTCACATGACATGGAAATACGTGGCGCGGGTGAATTATTGGGCGATGAGCAAAGCGGTCAAATCCAGGAGATCGGTTTTACCCTGTACACCGAATTGCTGGAACGCGCTGTTAGCGCCTTAAAATCAGGCAAGCAGCCGGAACTCGATACGCCGATGGAAAGAGGGCCGGAAGTCGATCTGCAAGCGCCCACCCTCATTCCGGAAGATTATCTGCCGGATATTCATGCCCGTCTGGTATTGTATAAACGCATATCCAATGCCGAAACAAAAGCCGATTTGCATGAATTACAGGTGGAAATGATAGACCGTTTCGGTTTATTGCCAGAGCCGGTCAAAACGTTGTTCAGCATCGCCGAGCTAAAACAGCAGGCAGAAAAACTCGGTGTTAAGAAAATAGAAGCCAACGCAGGCGGCGGGCGCATTATTTTTACTGCGAATCCAAAAATCAATACCGAACAATTGATTACATTGATACAAACCCAGGCGCAATGTTATAAGTTTGATGGTGCGGATAAGTTAAGGTTTATAAAACCGTTTGAAATGACAGAAGAGAAGCTTGAGTTTATAGCTGGGTTGCTGGAAAAATTAACGGTCGTTGAGAACTAGGAGGGTATTAGAATGACTAAAATAACGGCTTATAGCCTGGCGGCAATACTGGGACTTTTCAGCAGTAACTTGTTGGCCGAAGGCGGTACTTATCAAATCGAACTGATTGTATTTTTGCAGGCTATGCCGAATACCGAGGTGTTTGAGCAGACTGAAAGCCGCATTAAATGGCCGACGGGCTTAACTGAGCTGTCAGCCTATAAAAAAGCCGATAATATGGCGCTGAATGACAGTGTTGCTGCATTATCGAAGGATTCAGCTTATCGGCCTATTTTGCATGTTTCCTGGATTCAATCGGCTGGGGAGGGAAGTTTGAGTGCTCCCGTCCATATTCAGAGTGGCGATGGCAAGCTGAACGGCTACCTCCAGATGCAGCATGAACAAAGCCTGCAAATGGCGGTTGATTTGGAATATACCTCTAATCAGAGCGATAGCTCCGGCAACACCATTATTTACAGGTTAGATGAAAAACGCCCGATTAAGTCGAATGAAGTTTATTATCTGGATCATCCTAAATTTGGCGTTATTGCAAAAATAAGCACCTTATAAATTTGGCGTTTCAGGGATTTCCGGACGGTTTTTATATAAAGGGAACCTCTAGTAATGCTGCACCGGGTCAAAAAACAGGAATAGCCAAGGCAAGTGTAAGTAAAAATCCAGCGGTAGTGGCGGCCAAGCCGAAATTGCAAAGACTACTAATAACTTCTGGCAGTGATGAGAGGGAAGAGTTATAAATAGACTTAATTACTTGTTTAATCAGTCTTCAGGTTATAATAATCATTATTTAGGCAATTGCTCTGCATCGCCTAAAGCGCCTATTTTTGGTGCTCTACCTCCTGCGTCCATGCAGTCGTACTCAGCTCTGGTCAATTGTCTCGGGCTTTTTTGTTATTATTCCGTCTCAATAAAATCAAGAAACGGGCTTTAAATTGAGGGGTATAACCTCAATGATTTTTGGATGATTTACCTATAAAAATATGACACAAAAACTTTATATTCAAACTAATGGATGCCAGATGAACGAGTATGATTCCGATAAAATGCGGGATGTACTCAGTGCTTCACATGGATTTGAATTGATTGATGACCCGAAACAAGCCGATGTTTTGCTGCTGAATACCTGTTCAATACGTGAAAAAGCGCAGGAAAAAGTATTTTCAGCCTTAGGCAAATGGCGCAAGATTAAAGACAAACGCCCCGATGTGATTATTGGTGTGGGTGGATGTGTCGCCAGTCAGGAAGGCGCGGCTATCCAAAAGCGTGCGCCGTTTGTGGATATCGTCTTTGGCCCGCAAACATTGCACAGATTGCCGCAGTTACTGGATCAGGTCCGTAATCAGCAAAAATCCGTTGTTGATGTTTCCTTTCCGGAAATAGAAAAATTTGATGCGTTGCCTGAGCCGAGAGCTGAAGGTCCAAAAGCGTTTGTTTCCGTGATGGAAGGTTGCAGTAAATATTGTACTTTCTGTGTGGTGCCTTATACCCGTGGTGAAGAAATCAGCCGTCCACTGGATGATGTGATCGCCGAAATTACCGCTTTGGCCAAACAAGGGGTGCGGGAGATCAACCTGTTGGGGCAAAACGTAAATGCCTACCGCGGCGTAATGGATGATGGCGATATCGCCGATTTTGCCTTGTTGCTGCATTATGTTGCGGCGGTGGAGGGCATAGATCGCATTCGTTTTACCACGTCACATCCGATGGAATTTAGCGATAGTCTGATTGAAGCCTTTGCCGAAATTCCGCAGCTGGTTGACCATCTACATTTGCCGGTACAAAGCGGCAGTGATCATATCTTGAAAATGATGAAGCGCGGACATGAGCGTGCCGACTATATTGAAATCATCCGCAAGCTGCGTGCAGTACGCCCCAACATTTACCTGTCATCGGATTTTATTATCGGATTTCCGGGTGAAACCGATGCCGAGTTTGAGGAAACTATGTCTTTTATTGAAGAAATCGGTTTCGATCTGTCATTCAGTTTTGTTTATAGCCAACGTCCTGGAACGCCGGCAGCTGATTTGCCTGATGATGTGCCGGCGGAAGTCAAAAAACAGCGCTTGGAGCGTTTTCAAAATCGTATTAACGAAATGACGATGGCGATATCACAGAGCATGATCGGTACCGTACAAACCGTCTTGGTTGAAGGCCAGTCAAAAAAGAATCCTTTGCAAATGCAGGGCAGAACCGAGAATAACCGGGTCGTTAATTTTATCGGTCATCCCCGCTTGGCTGGACAGTTTGTTGATGTGCTGATTGCCGAGGCATTGCCCAATTCTCTACGAGGTCGCATAGTTGACTCTTCTGTTGATAAAATTCTTAGCAAAAACTGATTTTATTTCATGATTTCACAGGAAATTTCCTTATTGCCTGACGATAATGTCAGATTATCCAATTTTTGCGGTCAATTTGATGCGCATTTGCGGCAGATTGAGTCGCGTCTTCAGGTTGAGATAGCCAACCGCGGCAACCAGTTTAAAGTAACTGGCCCAGATAGTTCGGTAAAAGCGGCTTGCGCTGTCATGCAGAAATTATTTGCCAGCACCGAGAAAGAGCTGCTTACTTCGGAGCTGATTCATTTGGCTATGCAGGATTCATCGGTAGACGAACTTTTAGTGGCGTCAGAATCAGCAGGGCAACAGAACGTCGCCATTAAAACCAAGCGTGGCATGATTAGGGGGCGGGGTCTTAATCAGCAGGACTATTTGAGAAAAATCATGTCCCATGACATCAATTTTGGTGTCGGGCCTGCGGGAACCGGAA
>JAQTLI010000343.1 GCA_028714995.1 Methylobacter sp.
GTCGCCACCGTTTTTTTATCCAGATATCTAAAAAACGATAACACTCTTTCGAAATAGTATTTCCGTACTGCAAGCAAACATCGGTTCATTTTCCTATGTAAGAATTAAAGACATTTCGTTTATATCAGTATGTTTTCTGTAACAGAAAATCAGTCCACTTTTAACTTTTAAATAACAATTAAAAGAAAAAAAGAAAACGGAAAAGAAAAAAGAGTTGACATACGAATAAATGTTATGTAAAATTACTAACTATCTATAAATTAAAACCTTTTTAAAGTTATCCAACAAAGATCTATGCGAAAAACATTATATTGTATTTAGTAAATAAGCACTCTATAAAAATAAATATTTAAGAATATTGAAAAAAGTAAGGGGAGGTGACAGGTCTAAGACAGAAAGAGATTTGTTCAGGCTGATTAATATAATATAAATTAGAAAACATATTCCAAGCAAATCTCAAGGAAAACTCAAAAGAAATATTATCAAGAACAACCATTAGAGGAGGTGATTTATAGGATAAAATTTGTATCTTTTATAATTGAGAGTGTTTACAAGGAAAGGATTAAGAAATGAAAAAATCATTATTATGGATAATGATACTGGTATTGAGTATATCAATGATTGCAGTTTTTTCATTATCCGGCTGTAAAGAAAAAGCAGCAGCTGAGGAAGAAGAAGTCGCAGAGGAAGAAGCAGCAGCCGAGGAAGAAGAAGTTGTAGAAGAAGAAGCAGCAGAAACGGAGCTGATCAAGATCGGCATCGTAAATCTACCGCCGGAAGAATCAGGTTACCGTCAGGCCAATGTTGAAGACATGGATACTGTCTTCTCACAGGAGAACGGCTATGACGCAAAACAGACCAACACCGCGGACAACAGCGAGCAGATCGCTGCGGCCACAGGGTACATTCGAGATGCAGTGGACTATCTCCTGATCTCGGCCGCAAACGCGTCTGGATGGGACGATACCTTAAAGTCTGCAAAAGACGCAGGCATTTCGGTTATTCTCTTTGACCGTGCGATTGATACAGATCCCTCGAACTATAAAGCAGCACTTCTCTCGGATATGGCTTATGAGGGTGAAACGGCAGTAGAATGGGTGTTGGAAAATGTTCCGGAGCCGATCAATCTAGTCCTTATTCGTGGTCAGTTGGGTTGCGCGGCTGAAATAGGTCGTAGCCAAGCAGTGCTCGATGCCGAAGCAGCTGGTGAACTCAATATAGTGGCCGATGGAACAGGCGGAGACACTTGGAGTCTTGAGGAAGCCCGCAAAGTGGTTGAAGCCGCAATTGCTGCAGGCAAGGATTTCAACGTCATTTACGCGGAGAACGACGGTATGGCGCAAGGCGCTGTTCAGGCGCTCGAGGCAGCTGGTATCAGCCATGGCAAGGACGGCGATGTCAAGATAATTGGTTTTGACTTTAACCGTTTTGCACTTAGGAACGTACAGGAAGGTTACTGGGACGCCGACATGCAGTGTAATCCACGTCAGGCAGCCGAGATTTCTAGGTGGATCCAAAGTGGTGATATCCCCAGCGGAATCGTCTATCAGGAAGAATTGCTCTTTGATACTGACACGATAACCGACGAAGACATCGATAATTGGGGTATCAATGACGATCCTGGCAAGGGTGTGATAACAAGGTAGTTGTTTTTAGTTGTTTTTTTGGTAAGATTTCACAACTGCAGTGCGGTGTGCCGGACTAGATCCGCACACCGCACTGCAGTTAATTTTTATAGTACCAGTAAGGAGGTCTTTAGTTGGTGTCAGAAAATATACTCAAAATGGAGGGTATCAGCAAATCCTTTCCAGGTGTTAAAGCTCTGGATAACGTAGACTTCGCGCTCCGAAAAGGTGATATCCATGCCCTTGTGGGTGAAAACGGAGCGGGTAAGTCCACACTGATAAAGGTCATAACCGGGGTTTACGAAGAGGACGCCGGTCGGATTGCTTTAAATGGAAGGCCGATCCACTTCAAGTCGCCGAAGGAAGCGCAAAACATGGGAATCAGTACGGTCTATCAGGAAATAGCGCTTTGCCCCAATCTGACCGTGGCGGAGAATATGTTTATAGGTCGCGGCCAATACACTTTCGTTAAATGGAAGCAGATGAACGAAAAGGCGGCACAAATGCTCGACTCCCTCGGTATTCCAGCGAGACCGACCCAGGAACTTTCAAGCTGTTCGCTGGCGGTCCAGCAGATGATTGCGATTGCCCGAGCGGTCGATATGGACTGCAAGATTCTCATTCTTGATGAACCGACGTCTTCACTTGACGAAGATGAGGTGAAAAAACTCTTCGACCTCATGCGCGAACTTAAGTCCAGGGGTGTGGGGATCATCTTTATTACCCACTTTATCGATCAGGTATACGAGATCAGCGACAAGATTACGGTGCTTCGCAATGGAGCGTTGATCGGCGAATACCAGGCATCTGCGCTTCCCCAAATCGAGCTTATCTCGAAGATGATGGGGAAGGCACTGAGTGATGTCTCTAAGATAAAAAAACATGAGCCGCTTAAATCTGACAGCAGTGTGCCGGTATACGAGGCTACGGCACTTTCGAGTGCCGCCGGGGTAAGGCCATTCGATTTCATTATACAAAAAGGCGAGGTAAATGGGTTTGTCGGGCTGATCGGCTCCGGGCGCAGCGAAAGTGCTCGCGCAATCTTCGCCGCCGACAAGGTGACGGGCGGTGAAGTCAAAATGAAAGGTAAGAAAGTGAAGATCAAATCGCCCCTAAACGCCATGAAACAGGGAATCGGCTATCTACCAGAGGACCGCAAAGGCGACGGAATCATTGCCGAGCTTTCGGTTCGCGACAACATTATTCTAGCCTTGCAGGTCATGAAAGGCTTTTTTAGGCCTCTTTCGAGGAAACAGGCTGAGGAATTTTCTAACCAGTATATACAGAAACTGAGCATTAAAACACCGTCCATCAACACGCCAATCGCATCTCTTTCTGGCGGCAATCAGCAGAAGGTCATTCTAGCGCGCTGGCTACTTACGCACCCCATGTACCTGATCCTCGATGAGCCCACACGGGGAATCGATGTCGGAACCAAGGTGGAGATTCAAAAACTTGTGCTCGAGCTCGCTGAAGAGGGAATGAGCCTGACATTCATATCTTCAGAAATTGACGAAATGCTTCGAACCTGCTCCCGGCTGATCGTTATGAAGGACCGTGAAATTATCGGAAAACTCAGTGGAATGGATGTGACCGAACACGATGTTATGCACATGATAGCCCGGGGAGGTGAATAAATATGCAAAGGTCAGAAATACGCTTAGGATTAAAAGCACACTTATATCACTTATCTAATCTATTCCTTCCCCTCTCTGTTCTGGTGCTCCTCATTGTGATTAATTTGATAAAGGGAGCCGATTACTTCAGCTTTACCATAGTAAATGGAGCAATTTACGGGAACATACCGAATATCCTGTTCGGCGCCTCGGAGTTGGTTATTCTGTCAATAGGTATGACCCTGGTTACTGCGGCCTCACAGGGGCAGGACATAGGCATAGGTGAGGCCGCCACCATTACTTCCGCAGTATTTGTCTGGTTCGTCTTAAATGCTGGTGAGGTCACCTTGTTGACCATAGTAGCGGCTTTCCTCTTAAGCTGCGTGGTCGGGTTAGTCATCGGCGTATTCAACGGCACCCTGGTCTCCATATTCAGGGTTCAGCCGATGGTTGCGACCCTTATACTGTTTATGGGGGGCAGATCCATCGCCTTTATGATTGACGGCAAATTGTCTCCCATACTGGCGAACGATATATCGAATCAAATCGGCACCGTAATACCGGGAGTGCCAATACAGACTCCAATAATCCTGACCGTCGTCTTCATTGCGATCGTTGCAGTGGTACTCAAGACCACGAATCTCAGGCTCTATGTTGAGTCTGTGGGAATCAACCCAAATGCTGCGCGTCTGATGGGTATCAACCCGAAAAAGATTATATTCCTGACCTTTTTGATTATGGGAATCTGTACCGCGGTCGCAGGTTTCATCGCAGTTAACAAGGCGGGGCGCCATGACAGTGTCAATCTGCTCAAGTTTATCATGATGGACGCGATTCTCGCCGTAGCAATAGGCGGAAACTCGCTC
>JAQTLI010000344.1 GCA_028714995.1 Methylobacter sp.
TTTCACTGAAACCTTGTTTTGGGCATCCCTGCCCAAGCAAGCCGTGAAAATTACGCGACCACTAATGCCTGCCGCTGCCCCAGTCGTCCTGCGTCTCTCGTTCACACCCGACAAGGGGTGTGAACATTATCCCAATGACTCGACGCGATTTCGGAAAGCCTGCATTTTCACTACGCAAAAAACGCTCCGTGAAAACACATGCCCTATCGCTTCTGGGGACTATTTGTCATCACTACGCTCGCGCTCCGTTTCCATGACAAACAGCGATTGCTGAGTTGGAACCATCCAGTGCAAACCCGCGATATGCTAACCCATTTGGAAAGCCTGGCTTGTCCTTTGACGGTGGTTATGGAATCCACCGGTACATATGGTGATGCATTGCGTTATCAATTTCGGTGTTCTGGCTTCGAAGTTAACCAGATCAGTGCCAAACGGGTATCTGATGCTCGGGAATTATATGATGGCGTACCCAGCTTACATGATGCTAAATCGGCGACGGTGATCATGCGGTTGCATAGAGATGGCCTTAGTACACCTTGGCGGGAATCCAACGATACCGAGCGAGAACTGGATGCGTTACGTCGGGAATATGACTTGCATCAGAGTCAATACCAACGCAACCAAAATCGACTGGAAGCTTATTTGAGCCGTCACTGGCCAGAAGTTTTACCGCTGCTGCCCTTAGATTCAGTAACCTTAGAAAGTTTGCTGATTGAGTACGGTAGTCCTGAACAGATTGCTAAAAACACCGAAGAAGCCGCCAAAAACATGCGTTTTTGGGGTAAAAGCCAATTAAAAGATGAAAAAATTGCTGTAGTCATTCAAAGTGCCGTGAACACCTTGGGTCAACCCTGTATTGAAGCCGAACGACGTTATTTACAGGCGCTCGCCGTAGAAATGTGTCACAGCAGACAGCAACAGAAAGATGTTAAAGAAGCCTTGGAAGCCACCGTAAAAGCAGATACAGGGCTCAGCAAGTTAGCCTGTGTTATTGGTTTAATCACCACTGCCGTGTTGCTTAGTTGTCGTTTAGATCCACGAAACTTCAGAAATGCACAGAGTTTTCAAAAGGCGTTAGGTCTTAATCTTAAAGAGAAAAGCAGTGGTCGTGACATAGGACGTCGTAAAATTACTAAACGAGGTTGCTCCATTGTGCGTCGTTATCTGTACTTTGCCGCATTGCGCTTGATTAAGAATGATCCCGTGGTTAAGGCGTGGTATCAACAAAAAGTCGATGCACGGGCCAAAAACAAAACCGTCATCGCGCTCATGCGTAAACTCGCAAAAGCATTATGGTATGTTGCTCGTGGCGAGTGCTTTGATACCAACAAACTTGTATCCGTTACAGCATAATCTCTACTATGTTGTACGCCTTGGCTCATCATAATAAAACCATGCAGAAAACGCTTATTCACAAGATCAGACCTCCTTAAATAAAGTATTAAGATAACAAATGAGTTAACGAATTTCCGCCAGAGCGACTTTCGAGGATTCCTAAAGTTCTAAAAATGAAACACGTTTGAAGTCATTAAAGCGCTCTGACGGATACCCTGGAAATTAAATACTTAATGAAGCTGAACCGATGCCACATCTGATGGACATCCAATATGACAGGTCAGGTATATCCTCCAGGCTCTATCCCGGAAATGAGAAAATTCAACCCGACAAATACCGCATTAAAACCTGGTCTACTGAGAAATAATTTCAGTAGGAAGGATTTTATGCGGGAAGTGACCATGAAAAATAAATTAATTTGGGGATTTACATTGTTATGACAGGAATCCTTACGCCTACCCTTTAAGGTCATCCTATTCAGAAAAAAGGTGACGTTAACAACAATTTTCCTCCTAAATCCCGTGGAACTTTAGAGCCTTTTGTTGATTAGCACCCGATACACAAGATCCCACTGTAGCCGGCATAACCACCGTCGAAAAATCCAACCAAACCTATGGTCTGCGGATGAACAATTATCAAAAACCGGGGGACTCGCTCAAATTGAGTGATAACTATGGCCTGGTTTATACGGCTGAGTGGGGCTATCAACAAAATTACGGTCATGGCAAAACACCGTATCAAGCCAAACGCATCAATGTGATGGGCGGCTTTACGGCCTATAACTTAACCTTTCAGGGCGCGATGGAACAACTTGATGGTCACGGCCATAATAAAACCTTTGATACGCCACTGGGCACAAATCACGCCTTTCAGGGCTGGGCCGACGTCTTTGTCACGAATACCCCTGACAATGGTATCCGTGATGTCTTCGGCACCCTGGTTTCCACCTTTGACCGTGGCGATATTGTTTTAACCGGAGTTTATCATGACTTTTCCGATGACACAGGGCAACGTCATTACGGCAAGGAATGGGATTTTTCAGCACTTAAGAAGTTCGGCAAACATTATTCGTTGTTAGCCAAATAGGCTTATTACAGCGCTGATAGCTCGTATGTTACGGGTAACGCGGACACGTCCTTTGCTAATACGGATACCCAGAAAATCTGGTTACAGGGAAATATAAGCTTCTAAAACTTATCATTTGTGCCGCACCACAACATTGCATGACGCATTGTTGTGGTGCACATTATAAACTTAGCATTACCTAATTTATCCCCTCGTTTCAATTTCATATCGCTATGCACCATAAATGCTCAGTATTACAGCTATGTTTGCATATGTGGCATGCTTCTTCGTAGTGATGTAACTTAAATAACTGCGGATCAATCATGTCATCTCAACGCCTTAACCTGCTCTCCTTCACGGGAAAAACCAAAATCCTCCACATGACCTGGCTGGCTTTTTTTATTAGCTTTGTGGTGTGGTTTAACCATGCGCCTTTGATGATGGTGATCGCTAAAACACTGGGCATGAGTAACTCGGAAATAAAAACTATCCTGATCCTGAATGTTGCGCTGACCATTCCGGCGCGGATTGTAATCGGTATTCTGGTCGATAAATTCGGCCCTAAACGCACCTATTCAACACTGCTGGCGGCAGGCAGCATTCCCTGTTTTATGTTCGCTTTTGCCACCAGTTTTGAACAACTGGCCCTGGCCCGTTTCTTATTGGGCTTTATCGGAGCCGGTTTTGTTATCGGCATACGTATGGTTGGCGAGTGGTTTCCGGCCAAACAAGTGGGTATTGCCGAAGGGATTTATGGCGGCTGGGGAAACTTTGGTTCAGCCGCGGCGGCCGGCGCTTTGCCTGCACTCGCCCTGATCTATGGTGGTGATGAAGGCTGGCGCTATGCGATTGCAACGACAGGCGTTATGGCTCTGATATATTCAGTCATCTATTTTTTCAGCGTATCCGACACACCCAAAGGCTCAACTTACTTTAAGCCTAAAAAAGCGGGGGCGATGGAAGTAACCAGTATCTGGGATTTGTTTTTTTATATTCTGATGAACGTTCCTTTATATGCCACCTTGAGCCTGTTAACCTGGAAATTATCACCCGCGGGCGTCAACCTGTTGTCTAACGTCGCCGCCATCTGTATTTATACCGGCACTTGGGCGCTATTTCTCGTAAACGTCTATAAAATCATCCACGTCAATAAAGAGCATCTTCAACACCCGATAGATGAAATTCATCAATACAAATTCAAACAGGTTGCCATTCTGGATTTGGCTTATTTCATTACCTTTGGCTCGGAATTGGCCATTGTTTCGATGTTGCCGCTATTTTTCTTCGATACTTTTCATGAATCACAGGGCATTACCATGGTCGAAGCGGGTTTGCTGGGTGGGAGTTTTGCTTTTATTAACCTGGTTGCACGACCTGCCGGCGGCTGGGTTAGCGATAAATTCGGCCGTAAATTATCCTTAAGTATTTTTGTTTTAGGTCTGTCGGCGGGGTATTTCTGCATGTCGCTAATTAATTCCGAATGGCCTATCGCATTGGCCGTATTGATAACCATGGCCTGCTCTTGCTTTGTATCAGGCGGCTGCGGTGCTGTCTATGCGATAGTCCCGTTGATTAAACGGCGCATGACGGGGCAGATTGCAGGCATGGTCGGCGCTTACGGTAATGTCGGCGGTGTGCTATTTTTGACCATATTATCGTTTGTTACACCTTCTGTATTTTTTATGGTCATAGCAGCTG
>JAQTLI010000345.1 GCA_028714995.1 Methylobacter sp.
CGATGCGACTGATGCACAAATAGAGCAGGCGGTGCAATATTCCATACCCAGAGTCGTGCCTTTATTCTGGACCTTCCGGATCATGGTGGCTTGCGGTTTTATTATGCTGGGGGTATTTATTTTTGCGGTTATCGCCAGCTCGATTCGTAAATGCAGACAGGACTGGTTGTTGCGTTTAAGCCTTTATATTATGCCTTTACCCTGGATTGCCTCTGAAATGGGTTGGTTTGTGGCCGAATTCGGTCGTCAGCCATGGACTATTGCGGAGATTTTACCGACATTCTTAAGCACATCATCCTTAACCGAACTGGATATTTATCTGAGTCTGGCTGGCTATATCGGTTTATATACGATATTTTTGATCATCGAAATGTTTTTGATGCTTAAGTTTATCAAGTTAGGTCCCAGCAGCCTGCATAAAGGCCGTTACCATTTTGAAATCGCCAAAGGAGCATCACTATGATTTTTGATTATGAAACCATGCGCTTGATCTGGTGGGCTTTATTGGGCGCTTTATTGATTGGCTTTGCTATTACCGACGGTTTTGACCTGGGTGTAGCAATCTTATTACCTTTTTTAGGCAAAAATGATACCGAACGCCGCGTGATTATTAATTCCATAGGTGCAACCTGGGAAGGCAATCAGGTTTGGTTTGTAACTGCGGGCGGCGCCCTGTTTGCTGCCTGGCCTCTAGCCTATGCCGTGGCATTTTCAGGGTTTTATTTTGCGTTACTGTTAACTTTGTTTGCGTTATTTATGCGGCCGATAGGCTTTGATTACCGCAGTAAACTGCCCAGCCAAAAATGGCGCAGCAACTGGGATATTGCCTTGTTTGTCGGCGGATTCGTACCGGCGTTGATTTTCGGCGTGGCATTTGGCAATTTATTACAAGGCGTACCGTTCCACTTTGATAACGATATGCGTATTTTTTATACCGGTTCATTCTGGGCATTATTAAACCCTTTTGCGCTGGCGGCGGGACTGCTTAGCCTATCGATGCTGATTATGCACGGTGCGGTATTTTTGCAGCTCAAGACTGAGGGCGACATTAATCAGCGCAGTAAAAAAGTGGTCATTGTTTTTGCAATAATAACGCTGGCCATATTTATTTTGACGGGAATCTGGAGTGCTAATATTGATGGTTACCATATCAGCAGTGAAGTTCTTGCTAATGCGCCTTCCAACCCGCTGGCAAAAATCGTTCATAAAGAAGCGGGATTTTGGCTGGATAACTATGCGAGTTATCCAGTGTTGTGGGCAGTTCCCGGGCTGGCTTTTATTGCCAGCGCGATGACCATAGTGCTATCAAAAATGGAGCAGCCGGGTCTGGCATTCATAACCAGTTCATTAACATTGACTTCAGTTATATTAACTGCGGGCGTATCCATGTTTCCTTTTCTGATACCGTCAAGTTCAGCTTTGAATAGTTCCTTGACCGTGTGGGATGCCAGCTCCAGTCTTACCACCTTAAAAATCATGTTCTGGGTTACAGTGTTTTTTTTACCCATCGTTGTTGCTTACACCACTTGGGCGTTCCGGGTGTTGCGCGGCAAAATAACGCTTGAACACATTCATCAGAATGATCATTCGTCTTATTAGGAGATTGCTATGTGGTATTTCACCTGGATACTTGGACTCTTACTGGCCTGTTCATTAGGGATTATCAATGTGCTTCGGCTTGAGGCTCAGGAAACATGGGATAAGGAACATATCTTTCTAGACCCGTTAACCCAGTTAATGACCAGAGACACAATGCTGGGCAGATTAATGGAAAAAGTTGAGAACTCCAAACGCAACGGTTTTCCCTTTTCTATTCTTTTTATCAGTTTAAAGGATATGAAAGCCAGGAATAATTTACCCACTTTTGAAATGGACGCCATATTACATAGCGTTGCCGATTGTTTTAAAGAAGACATCAGGGCGGGCGTTGATATTGCGGCAAGAATGGGTGAACAGGATTTTCTTATTGCGATGCCGGGTTCGCCGCTGAAAAAGGCCGAGCAAATCGCGGCACAGATTAAAAATGAAATTTTAGATCGTGTTAAAGCGCCCGGCCTGATTGTTGAAGTGGCCACAGGGGTTGCCGAGTACTCGCCCCCCCCTGAAGAATCGGCTACTACAACGAATGAAGTGGATGAATTGATCAGAATTGCAATGGCAAAGAGCGGCATATAAATTCTGCCGATTGAACGATGCGACTATAGGAGCATGAATCACGGACGGGTTTGCAAAGAACCCGTCCCGGTTAAGGTTAACTCATCGGAATGATTATCCATGCAAAACAAAACCGTTCTACTTCATAAAATCGGCGATATCCTGGTCGATAGTTTTCACTATCTCGCATTATTTGGCATAGGTGCCACGATAGTCTGGTCAGCTATTCATGATTATATCGAGATGATGAAATCGGGCCATGCCCGTTTGGAAGAGATATTGTTGTTGTTTATTTATCTTGAATTAGGCGCTATGGTCGGTACTTATTTTAAAACGCGTCGACTGCCGGTACAGTTTCTGATTTATATTGCCATCACTGCGTTATCGCGTCATTTAGTCATTGATGTACAAAAAGTATCCGATAGTTTCCATCTTTATTTGTTGCTTAGCATAACCGTCGCCATTGCCATACTCAGTGTTTCTATATTGGCATTATCATTCACGGCGAAACATTACGGTTGCCCTGAAGACAATGAACTTAAAGATGAAAAGTAGGACGCATTTGGATCTATCTTGGAAGCCGGCTATACGTTCATGGATAATTAAGAAAATTGGTTTTGGGTTTAGCTAAACCCTTGGCACGATGAAAGCCGATCACAGAAAGTCATGTGCCAGGCAGTATTTGTACTAATATCTTTCTCTCGACTTATCTATATAGAATAGTAAAAACGTTTTAATTTCATTGGCAATTTCTGAATGCTCATGACAGGGAGATTTCATCCTTTCTTCCGAATTACAACGCAGATGCGATCTGGCGAATAGTACTGGATACTGTTGGGCCGGACGCCCCAAGTCGTGATTACTCAGTTGGAGAGAATTATGTTCTCAAGAGTTGTTAGTTGGCCTTACTCAGTAAGTTGGCCCTCCAAGCCATGAACCGTCATCCATTCGTTGTTTTTTGCTATCTGTTGTTCGGGCTTTACTGCGCACAGGCCCATGCCCAGGAAACAGCTGCAAAAACCCCGCCCGAACAGACTGAGATCCAGTCTGTCATCAATACCCTGGAAAACCCGGAAGCACGGGAGCGTTTGATCGGACAGCTCAAGCTTTTAGTCCAGACGCAGCAGGAAATGGCTCGTACCAGCGAAAAGCCGACTTTAGGCGGCACCACCGTCGACCTGGTGAAGACCCTTTCGGATCAACTCGCCAGATCTATCGAAACCACCGTGAAAGCCGCTACTATGATCCATGAGCTTCCCAAGGTCGGCGACTGGTTGAGAAATCAGGTTTCGAATCTGGAAAGGCGCAATCTCTGGTTGGGCATCATCGAAAATCTTGCCGTCATCATGGGCAGTAGCTACTTTGCTTTATTTATCACCCAATGGTTATTGAAACACCTACGCGAAGCTTCGGAGCGCCATCCCGCGGAAGAATTTGCGATGCGCACTGCATATCTTTTCACATTGCTGCTGCTTACCTTGTTGCCCATTATCGCATTTGCCGTCGTCGGCTATGTGCAACTGGGTTTGATTCGGCCAGCCGAAAACACCCGCATGGTGGCCATCGCCTGGATTAATGCCGCCGTCATTGTCCGAGTGCTTATGGCGACCGGACGTTTTTTCTATGCCCCCCAATATCCTCAATTTCGTTTTTTGCCGATCAGCGACGAGATGTCCCAGTATGTCGATAGTTGGCTGCGATGGCTGAGTATTACAGTGATTTATGGCTATTTTGCTTTGCAGGTGGCCCTTCTTATCGGTATGCCTGTTCCTCTTTATGAAACCCTGCTTCGGCTTCTCGGTATGCTGGTGACCGGATTGCTAATGCTCCTGATCCTACAAAATCGGCGAATCGTATCCAGATATATCGGCGGCACGGAATCAATCGAAGCAAGAGAACTGCATCCGCGGCATATCCTGCGGCGGCTTGCCTCGGTTTGGCAT
>JAQTLI010000346.1 GCA_028714995.1 Methylobacter sp.
ACAGGTAAATCAATGCCGCGATTAAGACGCTGATAAAAATCAGCGCTTCGATAAAACCGGACCAGCCTGATTCCTGCAATGCCACCGACCAGGCAAACAGGAATACGCTTTCCATATCGAAAATAACAAAAAAGATCGCGAGCAAATAAAACTGAACGGAAAATCGGATATTCACATCCCCTGCCGGAACAATACCTGATTCAAAGGGTTCGTCGGCAGCTTTAGCACGGTGTCGCTGTCCCAGCAGGTACGCGCCTCCGAGCATGATGCCGGTGACTGCGACTACGGCTCCGAAATAGACGATCAGTGGGAGCAGATTAATGGCGAGAACAGCTTCGATGTTATTCATATCAGAGAACCTTATTTTATCCATAAATCAATTAAAGATATGAACTCTACTAGGGAGTGCTTTCAGTCTGCCTAGCCTTTAAGTCTGCACTTTCAAACGAAAGATTTACCGGTAAACCGGATGCTTTAAGATTTAAATTTTTTGTTTAATCTTTGGGTGGTTGCATACAGCCTCCACCCGCTCTTGCTTGCCTTAAGTCGCGCATGAAATGAAAGCACTTGTAACTATTTTATGCAGGAAAGCGAGAAAAAAAATATTAGTACGAATACCTATAAGCTTAGTTGAATAAACCAGTTTCCCGGCATTAAGTCGTTCGTATGGTGTTATCTTGGGGCCGCTATTGCTGCCAATTTCTCATCATCCGCTACAAACATAATGAGAGCCGCGGCCATAAGATCAAAAAGCTGTATTAAAAGGTTATCACAACTGGGCCGAGTACAACAATGCTTTGATAAAGCACGCAGATATGCGCTGTGGTTTATCGAGGAAACTATTGCAAGTTGGCATCCCGCCAGTTTCCTGAAAGTGATAGATTTCTGCCTGACTGTCTGGACAAGGCAAAGCGTTGGAAAGTTTATCAAAATAATTCCAGTCGATGATAAAGCTGCCGGCAGCATCGATGCTTGTAAGTAGTTATACGGATTTATCATGGTTCTCAAACAAGACATACTCCATTATAAGTTTTTAGTAGATTCCATAAGATACTTTCATTTGGTCTTAACAAAACGAGGATTACGATTATGAAAAATTACCTATTAATGTTGATTGGACTTTTGCTTTTTTCTACGACAGGGTTGGCTGTTGAAAATGCCGACCCCAAGAAGGTTGAAGAAGTGCATGAGCGCGTACAACGTGTGGTGCCGTATGCGTTAGACCGAACCCTGCAAACGTTTACCAAAACTGTTCATGGCGGTGTTCAGCATGTTGTCGTCAAATCAGCAGATGATACCCAGCAGATAAAATTGATACAGGAACATCTACAAAAACTTGCCAATGAATACAGGAAAGGTGATTTTTCTGCGTCTGAGCGTGTACACGGAGCCGATATGCCGGGTCTCGCCCAGCTAAAAAAGGCAGAAATTGACGATATAAAATTTGAATATAAAGCTTTACCCAATGGTGCGCAGATTCATTATTCAACTGAATATCCCCAGTATGATAAGGCTCTTCATGAATGGTTTGATGCCCAGGTGAGCGATCACGGCAGCGATGTAATACCGGAACATATGAAGCACCATTTAACACCTGCAGAATAAACTGAACGATGATCGACTTAAAACAGGCGTAGTCAGCATGCCATTACGTGATCTTGAAACCTGGATGTGGACGGAAGCATGCGAAATTCTGGATAGGGCTGACCGGTTACATCGTCAGTTCTTTAGACCTGCGGTTATGAACGTCAAACGACCCACGTGGGAACCGCCGATCGATATTTACGAAACCAGTTATGAATTCAACATAATGATCGCATTACCTGGTGTGGCTCCTGAGCATTTGAGCGTAATGCTGGACGGTGACTATTTGATTATTGACGGACAGCGGCACTTGCCTGACAGCGCCCAGGCGCATATTCGGCGCCTGGAAATCCCGTATGGACGATTTGAGCGGCGCATTGAACTGCCCGTTGGGCGTTTTGAAATCGGCTCTCGTGAATATGTAAACGGTTGTTTAGTCATTTCACTACGGAAAATATAAAGGCTTTTTATGCACATCAAGGATCTGAAAAATATACTTCTGGGATCAAAGGGGGAAACGGAAGAGCCATCACCAGAGATAGATCAGGAGGTTCCGTTGCCCCCTTCTGTTCCAAATGATGCACTTATCATAGTGCCTATGCGTAGTACTGTACTTTTTCCACAAAATGTTTCTCCACTGGTGATGGGTCGTAAACCCTCTATTGCTGCTGTGCAGCAGGCGGTACGTTCCGAGAAATCTATCGGATTGCTGATGCAGTTGCGTGACATAGATGAAGAGCCCAAGCCGGATGATCTCTATACGATTGGTACTGTGGCGGAAATTTTACGCTACATAACTGCTCCTGATGGCACACATCATGTCGTTTGTCAGGGTATGCAACGCTTTCGTGTGAAGGAGTTTTTGTCGGGCTATCCGTTTCTTGTCGCTCGAATTGAAATTTACGAAGAGCCTGAAGAGAGCTCCAAGGATATCGAAGCGCGGGTAATAACGCTCAAAGAAAAAGCGCTGGAAGTGCTGAATCAGACAAAGCAGGCACCTGATGAGCTGGTTAATGCGATTCGATCTATTACATCACCATCAACGCTGACTGACCTGATTGCCAGTTATCTGATTTCAAAACCTGAAGAGAAACAAGAGATACTAGCCCTATTTGATATACGGGAACGTATTGACAAGATTCTGGAATTACTCAATTACCGAATCGAAGTATTAAAACTGTCAAACAAGATTAACGAACAAACCCAGGAAACCATGGGGCAGCGGCAGCGTGAATTCGTGTTGCGGGAGCAAATGAAGGCTATTCAGAAGGAATTGGGCGAAGAAGAAGGCGGCGCTGCCGAAATTGAAGAAATCAGCAATGCCATCACCGCCGCCAAAATGCCTGAAGAAGTGGAAAAGCAAGCGCGCAAGGAGCTCGGTCGCTTGCAGCACATGTCGGATGCCAGTGGTGAATATTCGATGATTCGCACCTACCTTGATTGGCTGACGGAACTGCCTTGGTCCGTCGCGAGTGAAGGTATTATTGTTATCGGAAACGCTCGGGAAATCCTTAACGAAGATCATTACGGGCTGGATAAAATCAAGCAGCGAATATTGGAATTTTTGGCGGTGCGCAAGTTGAATCCGAATGGGAAGAGTCCTATTTTATGCTTTGTCGGACCGCCCGGAGTCGGAAAAACCTCATTGGGGCGCAGCATAGCCCGTGCAACCGGGCGTGAATTTGTACGTGCCAGCCTGGGCGGTACGCATGACGAAGCCGAAATACGTGGTCACCGGCGCACTTATATTGGCGCACTGCCGGGCAACATTATTCAATCCATACGCAAAGCAGGCACCAATAATCCGGTATTCATGCTGGATGAACTGGACAAGCTCGGTTCAGGATTTCAGGGTGATCCCTCTTCAGCCTTGCTGGAAGTATTGGATCCAGAGCAGAATTCAACCTTCCGCGATAATTATCTGGGTGTACCGTTTGATCTGAGCCATGTCATGTTCATCGGAACTGCCAATGTATTGGACAGCATCCCTCCGCCTTTGCGTGACCGGATGGAAGTGATCGAATTAACCGGTTATACCTCTGATGAAAAAGCACAGATTGCCAAACGCTATCTGGTACACAGGCAACTGGAAGCGAACGGCCTCACAGCGGAACAATGTACCATTACCGACCGGGCCATAGAAACTATCATTCAGGACTATACCCGTGAAGCCGGTTGCAGAAATCTGGAGCGTGAAATCGGCTCCGTGTTTCGTCATGTAGCAATGCGTATTGCAGAGGGTATTGTCGATAAAGAGCAGATCGACACCGAACAGATTCCGGGCATTCTGGGGCCAAAAAAGTTTGAAAGCGACGTTGCCATGCGAACCAGCGTTCCGGGCGTTGCTACAGGACTAGCATGGACACCGGTCGGTGGTGATATCCTTTTTATTGAAGCCACCTGTGTGCCCGGCAACGGCAAGCTGATTCTTACCGGTCAGTTGGGCGATGTCATGAAAGAAAGCGCCCAGGCCGCATTAAGTCTGGTGAAATCGCGCGCCCAT
>JAQTLI010000347.1 GCA_028714995.1 Methylobacter sp.
GATGCAGGGCGTGGTAAACACGTTCGTTTACTTTTTTGCCACCATCATAGGTCATGTTGTTGATCGCGTTATCCTTCAAAACGAACGAGACCACGGCATGGGTTATTATGTTACCCAAATGATTGCCCAAATTGCCCTGGGTTTTCTGGCTTCCATGCTGGTCATGTGGTTTTCCCGTTACAGGGAGTTCAAAGCCGATGCAGGTGGCGCAAGTTTAGCTGGAAGGGAGAAAATGATCAGCGCTCTTCGCGCCTTGCAACGTGAACACGAACCACAGGATCTGCCCGGACAATTGGCTGCGTTTGGCATAAACGGAGGAGGTGCGCAAAAGTTGTTTATGAGCCATCCGCCATTGGAAGAAAGAATTGAAGCATTGCAAAGTCTCCGAAGAACTTGGAAAAAACGCGTCAATGCTAAACACTGAAGTAAAGGCTATAAATCGCCATCGATGGATTTCAGAAGCTGCTTATTACAGGGCGGAAGCCAGAGGATTTGAGTCTGGCAAAGAATTGAACGATTGGCTAGAGGCAGAAATAGAATATGCGAAAATGCTGATAGCTCTCTATAGTTCAATTTTGGAAGAAGATGAGGCGATGACTATTTTAAGTTTACAACAGTTAGCAGGATTTATTGGTATTCAAAATCCGGAGAGTATGCTCTCAGAAATAGAACTTGTCCGGGCAATTCAAGATGCTACGGAGCATAGTCCTTGCTTTCGGTCTGAAATCAATATGACTTGTGAAGAAGTAGAATGTAAATGGAGAACTGAGTGTCGCAAAATGATTTCAGTATGGTATTGAAGTATTGGGGCTTCTCAACATGTTAAAAAAGGATATTTTGAATAGCCCTCAATGCTGCTGAATTAAGCGTCGCCATAGCCAGTCTGTTTTAAGTCGTTGGATGGTAAATTACTGGTATCAACAGCCGATATTGCTTTATAAATTCAGGAGGTTGTACATATGAAAAGAATAAAGCATCTTATTTTTTGGCTTGTTGTTATCGGCCTCATATTGCTGTTGTTTTCCAGTCACGTCATAGCCGAAGATGATTTTCGGCAGCAACGCCATGCATTGGTGGGCATTATCAAGACCCAGGTGATGGCGACCCGCGATTACCTGAAACAGGAATCGCTCGATGAGCGGGTTTTTGATGCCCTTCGCAAGGTGCCAAGACATGAATTTGTACCCGAGAGCCAACGTCCCTATGCGTATGGAAACTGGCCGCTCTCAATCGGTTATGGGCAGACCATTTCCCAGCCTTATATCGTCGCAGTCATGACCGATCTGCTTAAACTGAAAAAAACTGATCGAGTCCTGGAAGTCGGCACCGGATCGGGGTATCAGGCGGCCATTCTCGCTGAACTTGCCGATAGCGTGTATACCATAGAAATTGTTGAAGAACTGGGCAGACAGGCGGCCGAAAACCTTAAACGAACGGGTTATGGCGCTGTTCATACCCGCATCGGTGATGGCTATTACGGCTGGGAAAAAGAGGCGCCTTTTGACGGTATTGTCGTTACCGCCGTTGCCAGCCACATACCGCCGCCGCTATTAAAACAGCTAAAGCCCGGTGGCCGGATGGTCCTCCCGGTAGGGGCTCAGTTTATGACGCAGTATTTGGTTTTGGTGACGAAAGATGTTGATGGGAAAATCACCACTCGACAAATACTGCCGGTCAGTTTTGTCCCTCTCACCGGCAAACATTGACAGAAAAATGACAATGAAGCCAAGCTTCTCGCTGTTGGTCGGTGTCGCCATTATCTCGGCCTCTGCACTGGCCTATGAAGTTTTATTAATGCGCCTGTTTTCGATTATCCAATGGCACCATTTTGCCTATATGATTATCAGCCTGGCGCTTTTGGGATACGGCATCAGCGGGGTTTTTCTGGCGCTGAACCGCGACTGGTTAACGCAACATTTTCCGTCTGCGATAGTGGCTAATATGCTGTTGTTTAGTCTTTCAGCCCCAGTTTGTTTTCTGCTGGCCCAGCAAATCCCTTTTAACCCGCCAGAAATTCTATGGACGCCCGTGCAACTGCTGTATTTGTGCAGCATTTATCTGATTTTGACGTTGCCTTTCTTTTTTGCAGCCAACGTCACCGGTTTGTCTTTTTATCAATATAAGAGCCAGGTATCTTTTATCTATGCGGCCGATCTGATTGGGGCAGGGGTAGGCAGTGCAGGTATCATTTTGCTGCTGTTTCTGGTATTCCCGCAAAAAATATTAACCGTGCTGATAGTATCGGGTGTTGTTGCAGCGTTGATAGCGTCAAATTACGGTTTTCGCGAGCAGCGCGGCAGTCTAAATCATTGGCTCGGTTCATCGGTTATGATTATCGGAACTGCCGTTATTTTAGTAGTGACAGCCTTGACGACGCTGAATGTTTCTCCGTATAAAAGCCAGAACCAATTGCTGCATGTTCCCGGTACAAAAATCATAGATAGGTATTCCAGCCCGCTGGGTGTGATCAGTGTAGTGAAGAGTGCAGATACGCCTTTACGCCATGCGCCCGGCCTGAGTCTTAATGCCACGACTGAACCGCCGGAGCAGCTTGCCGTCTTTACCGATGCAGACAATATGACGGCAATCACCCGTTATGACGGCAATCCAGAAACGGTCAGCTATCTCGATCAAACCACGTCGGCATTGCCTTATCATTTAAGGCAATTAGCTGACATCCTGATACTCGGAGCCGGGACCGGCAGCGATATTTTGCAGGCCAACTATCATGCCATCAAGCACATCAATGCGGTTGAACTGAATCCACAAGTCATTGATCTGGTAAAGGATAAATATGCCGACTTTGCAGGCCACATTTATTCCAGCGGCAATGTAAATCTTCATGTTGGTGAAGCCCGTGGCTACCTGGCAGCAACGAAAAAAAACTATGACCTGATCAACATTTCATTGCTGGATGCTTTTGGCGCATCGGCGGCAGGTCTTTATTCGATGGCTGAAAATTATCTTTATACCGAACAGGCCATAAAGGAATATCTGCGGCATGTAAGCCCGGGCGGTTATCTGAGTTTTACCCGCTGGGTTAAAATTCCGCCCCGCGATGAACCCAAGCTGTTGGTTACGGTTATTAGCGCGCTTAAAGATGACAATGTACGGCAACCCGGCCAGCAAATTATCATGATACGCGGATGGCAAACCAGCACCTTAATTGTAAAGAACGGCGCACTATCCGCTGAGGAAATCAGCCGCTTAAAGCAGTTCTGCAATGAACGCAGCTTTGACCTGGTTTACTATCCCGGCATATTGGAGTCGGAAGTCAATCGCTTTAATATCCAGCAGCAGCCTTATCTGTATCAAGCGGCAGTGGCATTATTGGGTGATCAGAGCAGGGCGTTTATTAATGATTATAAATTCAATATCGAAGCTGCGACCGACGATAAGCCCTACCTGTTTCATTTTTTTAAATGGCAAACCTTGCCCGAGATTTTGACGTTATTGGACAGCGGCGGAGCCTTTTTGCTGGAGAGCGGCTATTTATTGTTAATTGCGGCGTTACTGCAGGCTATACTCGCCAGTCTCTTGCTGATAGCGTTGCCGCTGTGGCTGTGGAAAAGCAAGCTGGGCATCAAACCCGGATCAGGAAGTCATCTGCGCATCCTGGTGTATTTTTTCTGCCTGGGCTTGGCATTTTTGTTTATTGAAATTGCATTTATCCAGAAATTTATCCTGATCCTGCATCATCCGCTTTATGCCATTACCGTGGTGCTGAGTACATTTTTGTTGTCTGCCGGTGCTGGTAGCCATTTCTCGACAAAGCTGTCATGTAGCGCTGAAGCATTGGCATTTATGCTGCCCATGGGGGCTATTGCATTGCTTAGTATTATTTATATTTTAAGTTTTGAGTTCATAACCGGATTTCTGCTGGAAGCCGGCGATTTGACTCGATATGTATTTTCCATTTGTTTGATAGTGCCGCTGGGGTTTTGTATGGGCATGCCGTTTCCAATGGCGCTGGCTAAAATCAGCCAAACCACGCCGGCGTTGATACCATGGGCCTGGGGCATTAATGGCTGCGCTTCAGTGATCAGCACCATATTGGCAACCTTGATTGCGATGCAGTTTGGC
>JAQTLI010000348.1 GCA_028714995.1 Methylobacter sp.
TTGCTCCGGTAAACCGGGCGCACCCAATGCCCGCGCCTTCGCCTGGATGGCTAATCATGAGTCAGTACGCGCTATCCTGAGCGAACGCGGCATCGATATTCCGGAGGAAACCCGGTTTGTCGCGGCCCTGCACAATACCAGCCGCGATGGAATTACTTATTTTGACCCGCATTTGCTGGAACAACACCCCGTTCCCAGCTTGCATAATTTCCAACATGCCATGAAAAAGGCGTTGCAACGCAATGCGCGGGAACGTTGCCGCTGGTTCGAACTGAGCCCGCAATCGAATTCCAACGAAGAAGCACACCAGCATGTCATGGAGCGCGCTTCATCAATCTTCGAGCCGCGCCCGGAATACAATCATTCCAACAACCTTTACAGCATCGTCGGCAGAAGGGAGTTGACGCGTGGTTTGTTCATGGACCGCCGCGCTTTCCTGCATTCATACGATCCGGCAACGGATGCGGAAGGCGACATCATGGTCAAAATCCTATCCGCCGTTATTCCGGTCTGCGGCGGCATCAACCTGGAATATCTGTTTTCGCGTATCGACAATTCGGTTTATGGCGCCGGCACCAAACTACCCCACAACGTGATCGGCTTGCTCGGCGTCGCCAACGGCGTCGAAGGCGATCTGCGCACAGGCTTGCCGTCGCAAATGATAGAAGTGCATGAACCCGCACGACTGCTGATCGTGGTCGAACAAACCTGCGCTATCCTGGATAAAACCATCGCTAAGCTAGGCCCGCTTAAAGAGTGGCTCGATAACGAATGGGTTCGGTTTGTTTCTTGCCATCCTACCAGTCGTGAACTCTTCCTGTATTCCGTTAATGGTTGGGAGGCTGTCGAATTGCCGGACGCCTGCGAGATTCCTCAATCAACCCATTCGGAAAAAATCATTGTGGGCCAAACACAAACCATACCAGTTCATCAATTTATTCGGAGGCACGCATGAACGTATTACTGTTAACCAGCCAGTTCATACCGTTACTGGGCTTTTTGTTGATTTTCCTGTCCGACAGGAACGAGAAAAAAATAGCGGCGATCAGCTTCTGGTGTAGCCATGCGATGGGTGTCAGCATTATCGCCTTGCTGATGCTTTGGGCCAACGCCGGCTTCCCGAGCCATGAATACGAATGGTTTACGCTGTATGAAACTGGTGATTACAGCTTCCCGATCTTGTTTTATCTGGATCGGGTGGGCGCTGTTTACTTGTTTTGCGCATGGGCGATTTTTTCTATCATCGTCAAATACTGCCGCGTGTATTTACACCGCGAAGCCGGCTACAAGCGTTTCTTCTTGACCATATTTGGGTTCGTATTCGGATTGAACCTGGTCATCTTGTCAGGCTCTATCGATATGCTCTTTGCCGGCTGGGAAATTGTTGGAATTGCCTCGTTTTTACTGATTGCATTCTACCGGCACCGCGTACAACCGGTACGTAACGCCTTAAGAGCGTATAGCATTTACCGGTTTTGTGATATTGGCTTGTTGCTGGGTTCCTGGATGAGCCATCTGCTGTTTCACGAAAGCCAGCATTTCAGCCAACTGGCCAATTTGTTTGATAACCAGGCAATGCCCCCGGCAGGCTATGGCTCTTTGCTGCTGCTGTCATCCCTGATCCTGATTGCGGCTTCCGGTAAATCGGCGCAATTCCCTTTCTGCTTCTGGCTGCCTAGGGCTATGGAAGGACCGACGCCTTCCAGCGCGATATTTTATGGCGCATTGTCGGTGCATTTAGGTGTTTTCTTATTGCTGAGAACCACACCGATATGGAGTTACCATTATTTCACTCGGTTTATCGTATTCAGCATCGGATTGCTGACAGTCATCGTGGCCAGCATTTCCGAGAAAACGCAGTCGAACATCAAAGGTCAAATCGCTTATGCATCGATTACCCAGGTGGGCTTCATGTTTATGGAGCTGGCGTTGGGCCTTGAAACGCTGGTGCTGGTTCATTTTCTAGGCAATGCGTTTTTACGTTGCTATCAATTGTTGGTTTCGCCATCGATCGTAGCGCACCTGTTAAGAGTTGAAGGTTCAACCGATACCGATTTTTATATCAGAATCCATTCAAGATTCCAGTTTCTGCCGGCCTCGATTCGTAACACACTGCCGGAGGTCTTACAAAACACACTGTATGTATTCTCGCTGCAGGAAGGCAATTTGGAACTATTGGTACGCACTGTTCTTTGGGATTCATTAAAACGCATTGGCTCAACCATCAATACCACGAACCCATGGCTGAAAGTACTTTATGGCTTTGGCGGTTTCGGAGTGGTTTGGCTGCTCATCGTAGCAACCGACGTCAATACCAAATATTTGTCGATCCCGATAGCCGTCTTGATGGTACTCGCTTCGTTGAGTGCTTTCAGTCAAAAGCACAGTCCTTTTAGCGTCTGGAATGCAATCGGCCTGAGCTCGATTTTGGCGGGAATGGCGGTTTGGTTTTTAAATCCAGAAGCCTGGTTCGACGTGGCGATATTTAACAGCGGTATTATCCCGGCCTGGATTTTAGGGATGGTGGTCTTGGCAAAACTGCTCAAAAATGACAATTTTGCCGATTCGCCTTTCGCCTATCGGGCGATGGCGGAAACCCAGCCGAAACTTTCATTGATATTGTTTTTGAGCTTCTTGGGTCTAGTCGGGTTTCCGATCTCACCGGCTTTCCTCGGCGAGGATTTATTGCTTTCCCATGCCAGCAATCACGCGCCATGGTTTGCACTACCTATCACCATTGCTTTCGTCATTAACGGGATCGCAGCCGCACGTGTATTCCAAAGGCTATGCATGGGCAGGCCGGCTGAACTTAATATTGAACCAGTGGAGATTGGGGTAGAAGCACAGCACCCTATTGAAACGCCAATCCCGCATACAACTTAAAAATAAACCTAATATTCAGGATGAATAAATCAAAAGTACTTCAATTTTAAGCACTTTATTACTTGCTTAAGAAACCTAAAATTTATTCTTTTTAGAGAAATTAACGAATTAACAATAAAGTAACGACATGATAATGAAAAATCTAAGAACATAAGGTCTAACTGCAACGATTCTGGGCATTGTCAGTATGACGCCAAACGCTATAGGAGCGGCTACTATGGTATAGGACGATTTAACTCAGGATGCCGGTAGCTGGTTGCAAGTTGTTGGCGAGGGCAGTTTAAAAGTTGTGGATCCCAAGCTGGAAAAAGGTCGCATTTTGCTGGAAGGTCAATCCCGCTTTGACGGTAATTGGGATCATTGGTATCAAGGTATGATACGCACAGCGGTGGGTTATTCGCTTAGTGATCGGGCCACCATTTGGGCTGGCTACACGTGGTTGCCGACTTAAAACATTGGCAAGAGCTATGTTTCTCAGCAAAATGCCTGGCCGGCGTTCCGTTATGTACTACCCACTGATATCAGGACTTTCAGCTTTAGAACCATGATTGAAAGTAATTTCTTGCAAGGTGCTGATGTTCGTTTCAGACCAAGGCAAATGCTGCGCTTTATGCACCCTCTGGAGTTCGAGCCATGTTTAAGCCTGATTACTTGGGACGAGTTTTTCATTCGGGCTAACTCGACAAAGTTCGGTGGACAGTCTGGTTTCGATCAAAACCGTGCGTTTGCGGGCCTGGGTTGGACCTTCAATCAAAATTTTCGCGCTGAAGCGGGATTTCTTAATCAATATTTGGATGACGCCACTCACACCAATAACACAATGCACCATTTGATTATGGGGTCACTATTTATTAACTTTTAAGCTATATCTGAGTAAATCGTTGAAGGATTTTTTGTCAAATCAGAGGGCGCGCTATTGGGCTCTGTTAAGTTAACCATTAAAAGAAAATCTGGGCAAATGATTGCGTGTTTGCCTAGGTTCTGTTGACGTTTCAGCAATCAGGTAGAATTTACCATTTTGGATGGCATGAACAGAATAGAGTTAAGTGATGAAAAGTAGGTAAGACTATTACCAAATTTAAAGAAGCTACCGGGGATTCATGTTGGCTTACCCGATACGTGCAGGCTATTTATTAGCGCATCCTTGTGGATATTGCGTTCGGGGTCACCGTGGCGGGTGTTGCCGCCAGCGCATGG
>JAQTLI010000349.1 GCA_028714995.1 Methylobacter sp.
GCTTTATCGTCCAGCGCATTCTTATACTTTCTGTAATACCAGCGGTCAAAAGCTGAATTGGCGGAGTTTAGCGTCCGCTCATAGCTGGCAATCGCCATGCCGATGGTTTCCATGCTTGGCTCATTGTGAAACACCTTTTGAAACAGCTTGTTGTAATCGGCGTTGTTTTTGATTTTTTCGATGACGTAACCGATTGATGGATTGGCCATTTCATTGCTGGCCAGCAAAGGCCCCCAGATTTGCTGCTCCAGCGTGGTTTCGCGACTGTCATGAAACAGGGTTTTAAAATACGCGACATTGTACAGAGTGGGTGCATTGCGGCGAACCGTGCGGCCTTCAATGCCGACGGCTGTCGCCATTTCATTGCTGGTAAATCCCTGTTCCGGAATATGGCACATGGCACAGGAAAAAGTGTTGTTGAGCGACAGGCGGCGGTCATAAAACAGCTTTCTGCCCAGGTTGATTTTATCTTTGGTCAGTGGATTGTTTGCCGGTACAGGCACGGCAGGAAGCCCCAGGGGCGGCTTGCGGACTGTTTTGAGCAGATCGGTCTGTTGTCCGGTGCGGTCGGTTAACGCAATGGAGTGGGTTTCATAGGCGCTGTCTTCGTATTGCGATTTGTTGTCGCCAGCACCTTCAAACGCCGCGTTTTTCTGTATATCAGACTGAGCCGCGGCTTGTTTCGGCTCGGCCAGCAGCAGGGTTTTTACATCATTAATCAGCGTGTCGGGGTGTAAAAAGGAGACGCTGTAAATATTGCGCAACTGCCTATTTTGGTCGATCAGGTAAACGCGCAGGATGTGTGAGAATGTGCCGGTAAATTTTCCCTCCTTATCATAGACCTTCTGGATGCTTTGCCTGTAGTGATCCAGTATCGGTTGCAACTCCTGCTCAGAGCGTGTGGTCAGAAAATGCCATTCGACGCCCTTGTCCTGAAATTCCTGGCCGTAGTGCTTCATCATGTCAGGCGTGTCATATTCGGGATTGAAGCTTAAGGTTAGCAATCGCAGTTTATCTGCCAGTTCCGGCTCCTGTTTCAGGCGGTTTTTTATTTTCTGGAGCACCGAAGTCGCCAGCGGGCAGCCGCGTACATCGCTACAGGTTGAATAGATAAAACTGAGCAGGACGATTTTATCGCCCATCAGGTTATGCAGGGTGGTGGCCTTGCCTTCCGTATCAAGCACCGCGCCATCGGCTGCAGCGCCCAATATGGGAAGGGTGTAAGTTCCTGGTTCCGGCGCGGAAAATTGCAGGCTGCCGTATCCGGGTGCAAGGACTTGCTCTTGTGGCTGCGGCGCAGTGTCCGCATGTATGAGGCCGCCTGCAAGGGAGTTAAGAATTACAAGAAGTATTTTAAGCGTGTTCATAAAACTCCATGTGGATGGAAAACGCAGGTGATTTGTTCCGCTCACTGCCGGCGTATAACTTCTTTAGGTGTCGGCTCAAGAAGCCTAATGCCATCCCAGATCCCTGATTGCATCCACGACCATTCCTGTGCCCATTGTGATCAGCAGAATATCATTCGCCACGCGCACATAACGGTATCCTGGCAGCGGTGGCCCCAGTTGCATGATAACCTCCGGCGGCAGGTCATAGTAAATTACATCGCGTGGCAGTGGCCGACCTATCGCCCATTTCCGCGCTTGTCCGGGAGGCATGCAGCCATTGTGCTTCTTGGCGAGGCCTGGCGGGCAGTTTCCAGAGAGAAATTGATCGAAATAGTAGTCATGGACGATGGTTCTGTGCCGGTCTCCAAAGTACTCGTTCCTCCTCCAGTCATCCATATCCCTGTTGTGAAACGCGCCTTCGTTACGATCCCATTCGTGTTTTTCTTTATGCCCGTGTTTCTCGGCCTTACCATCCCCGCCCCAGGAAGGCTTGTCCGCGTATGCCGAGCTGATCGCAACTATTCCAATAATGATAAGAGCCAAGGTATGAATTATTTTCAAGTTGATTTTCTGCATGATCTGTCCCCAAAAAAGGTTACAACCTGCCCAAAGGCACCAGTGATATCAGTCTTATTTCTTAACTGCAGAAACAACGGGCTTGTCTTTTGACAAATAAGCACCCATATCGGCAATAGCATACTCTGATTGGATTTCGTGGCAAATGACAAAAAGCAGGCTTCGGCCGGGTAGTTCTCGCACAAAAGATCAATAGCTGCACGAAGACCGGGATTGCACTTCAGAGTTGAATTCACCTACATTATGGTTGATGGCGGTTAAGCTTGCGCTGTAATATGCATCATCTGATTAAGCACCCAAGATCATTATGAAAACAAATAGCACCGCAATAAAAAAACGATATGACCGGATCGCCCCGTATTTTGACGGGTTGGAAGCCATGATGGAAGGTCTGTTTTTCAAAAAATGGCGGGAAAGGCTATGGGCGAAGGTTGAAGGGCATCATATTCTTGAGGTCGGTGTAGGAACGGGCAAAAACTTTGATTATTATCCCAAGGATGCCAGGATAACCGCGATTGATTTTAGTGAAGCGATGCTGAAGCAGGCGACGCTCAAGAAGGACAGGAAAAATACCAATGTTGAATTGGAATTGATGGATGTTCAGTCACTACCGTTTGCAGATAATAGTTTTGATACGGTCATCGGCTCCTTTGTTTTTTGTTCGGTGCCTTCGGCAGTAAAAGGCTTGAAAGAGCTATACCGGGTGTGCAAACCGGGCGGACAGGTTTTATTGCTGGAACATGTGTTGAGTTCAAAGCCAGTGATTGCCGGTATTATGAACCTGATTAATCCCGTCGTTGTATCGCTGTTCGGGGCAAACATTAACAGAAATACGGTTAAGAACGTTAAAGCTTGCGCTTTTGAATCAGTGCGTGTTGATGAGCATAGCGGTGATATTATCAAGCTGATTGAGGCCAGAAAATAACGGCTGGATAGTTATCGCGGCAAGACAGGAGAAAACTTTTTAGCTGGGTAGCCGTTGAATTGGTTAAAATATAAAAAATTTTTGGATTAGTTATTTAAGTGAAGCCACAATTAGAAAATCTGGTACAGACTCCAATCCCGACCAAGCACGGTGAATTCATCCTGCATTACTACAGCAATACCATTGATGACAAAGAGCATGTCGCCCTGGTTAAAAGCGATGTTGCGGGCAAAGAAAATGTGCCGGTGCGCATTCATTCCGAGTGCTTTACCGGCGATGTATTAGGTTCAAGACGTTGCGATTGCGGCGAGCAACTTGATTTGGCAATGCAGCTTATTGATGAAGCCGGCTGCGGCGTATTGATTTATCTGCGTCAGGAAGGGCGCGGTATAGGTTTGTTGAAAAAACTGCAGGCTTATAATTTGCAGGATCAGGGCATGGATACCGTTGAGGCCAATATTCACTTGGGTCATCTTGCTGATGAAAGGGAATATACGATTGCCGCATTAATGCTGGAAGATCTGAAGATAAAGTCGATAAAATTGATGACCAATAACCCCAAGAAAATTGATGCCCTGGAAAAGCTGGGCATCAATGTGGTAGGGCGTATTCCGGTTGAAGTTGTGGCTCACAATGACAATCTGGGTTATCTAAAAACCAAAGCAAAAAAAATGGCGCACATGCTGTTTGAGCCCAAAAAATAGTAGGGGCTGCTGGTACAGATTTGATTAGCCTAACACCGTTTCAACCAGTTTCACCCAGTATGCAGCGCCAACCGGCAATATCTCATCGTTAAAATCATAGTTCGGATTGCGCAGCAGGCAACTGTTCTCGGAGGGACCGTTGCCTATCCAGACATAGCAGCCCGGTTTTTCCTGCAACATGAAGGCAAAGTCTTCCGAACCCATGCTGGGTACTGGTTGCTGATCGACACAGTCTTCCCCAGCCACGGCCATCGCCGCTTGTAGCGCCAGTTCCGTTTCAGCTTCTGCATTAAAGGTCACTGGATAGCCCGGATTTTCAGGGTTGAACTTGATTTCTGCGCTGACCTCAAAACCCTCGCAAGTCGCATTCACCAGCCGGGTGATTTTATCGGCAATTATTTTTTGAACATCGCTGTTAAAACAACGGAAAGTGCCTCTTAGCACAACCGATTCCGGTATCGCATTCCAGGTGTTGCCGGCATGTAT
>JAQTLI010000350.1 GCA_028714995.1 Methylobacter sp.
CCACCGACCACCACGTTCAGCAATAAGCGGCCATCGGAAAATCGATCCAGGGTAGACGTCATACGGGCCGCCGCCGCCGGAGTCAGCACGCCTGGACGCAGGGCGACCAGGAATTTCAGGCGTTTGGTTAATGCGACCAATGAAGAGGCGACGATCCAGGCATCTTCGCAAGTACGTCCGGTTGGAATCAGCACGCCTTCATAACCCAGTTCGTCAACGGCGCGGGCAATCTGGGTCAAATATTGATGATCAGCAGGACGCGCATGCTTGGCGGCGCCTAAATAACGTCCATCGCCTTGGGTGGGTAAAAACCAGAAAATTTTCATAATACTTTTGCTCCTAAATTTGAATCATTGCTTCGTCTTTTTGATAGTCCGACACTCAAGCTCATGAATGCCGGGTTCCAGGCTTTATTTGACTTTGGGTTGCCAGACCGCATCTTCCACTTTGATGGCTTTGGGCAGTAATTTGATGTCCAGCAAGGTGTCGGCAATTTTTTGCTGCGCAGCAATTACGTCCGCTGTAATGTGTTCCGGGCCGTAGTTGCTGCGGCGCAGGGCTTTTTCCAGAATTTTGGCGTCGACGCCGACACTGACGGCCAGGTTCTCGGCGGCGGCAGCGAGATTGTTTTTTACCCAGGCATCGGTTTTACGCACTTCATCGAGTACGATTTCAATCAGTTCCGGGTATTTTTCGGCGAAATCGCGTCTTGAGGTATAGAACGCATAGTTGTTGACGATGCCTTCACCGTTGGTCAAGGTGCGGACGCCTAATTGCACTTCCGCTGCTGCATAGAAATAATCCCAGATCGCCCAGGCGGCTACATCGTTGCGTTCCAGTGCGGCTCTGGCATCAGCCGGTGCCAGATAAGCCACTTCAACGTCGTTCAGCGTCAAGCCTGCTTTCGTTAAGGTCTGAATCAAAAAATAATGCGCATTAGCACCTTTGGCGACTGCTATTTTCTTATTTTTTAAATCGGCTACGGTTTTGACAGCCGATTCCGCTTTTACGACCAGGCCTTCGCCTTGTGGCGAAGCGGGTTCATTGGCGAGGTAAACCAGAGGTGAACCTTTTGCGGCCTGGGCAAAAACCGGTGGTGTTTCACCGGTCACGGCAAAATCCAGATTGTTGGTATTCAAGGCTTCCAGCATCGGCGGGCCAAACTGAAATTCCGCCCATTTGACAGTGACGCCTTTTTCTTGCAGACGTTTTTCCAGTTCGCCTGTTGATTTAAGAATGATCAGAGGACCGTATTTTTGATAACCCATACTGATTTCTTTCGGCCAGGCTGCGCCATCGGCAAAAGCGGTGTTGCTCATGACTGCCGCCAAAATAACGGTTGATGTGAGTAATCGACCCCATAGAGAAAAAGATTTGTTGTTCATAAATGCTCCAGATTATTAAATTAATTTCATGCTTCAATTTCTTGTTGCAAGGCGAGACTTAAGGAAGCTGCCAGTAGCTCGACTTGTTCGCTCAGCCGTTGTTCAGTTTCGTCATCCAACGATAGCAAACCGAATTGATCTCTTTTCGCGCGAGCATCCGAGACAAAGAATCCATTCAATACATGCGTCGCTCCCAGCGCGGACAATACTGGTTTCAGCGCATAGTCAATCGCCAGTAAATGCTTGTCGGAGCCGGCCGTCATGATGGGCAATACCACTTTTCCGGCCAGCGCTTTTTGCGGCAGTAAATCCAGAAAGGCTTTCAAAGCACCGCTATATGCGGCCTTGTAAACGGGTGTCGCGATCACGATACCCGCTGCACGTTCGATGTGCTCCGTTACAGTTTTAAGGTTTGGGCTATCCTGCTCCGCGCCATAAATTAGTTCTTGAGGAGAAATATCTCTTACCGAAATAAGTTTTGTAGTAAAGCCGGCTTCCTCCAGTTGCAGAAAAACTCTGCGAATAAGCTCTGTAGATTTAGATTTGTCCGAGGGACTGCCCGCTATAGCGACGATATGTATCATGGAATATCCTGGTTTTGTTAATGTTAAAAAAATATTGATAGTTACAGCCCATACTGAGCGCCGACATAGACTTGAGTATCGTTAACATCGAAATCATGTTGAACCCGAACATTGGTATCAACATGTCTATAACGAAATATGTAACCAATGTTTCCGCTTACACCAGCCTGATCTGTTTTTGCAAGCGTACTTCTGTAGGGTTTGGTTCCATTTGGATTCGTAATACCGCCACCTATGAATACCGCACTCAGCAGATTATCAATTCCAAAGAATTGAGCTGGAAATACGTTAGCTTCAAAGGTTTCCGTACGCGGTGAACCGGAGGCGTCACTAGCGTTTATATAACGAAAATTAAACAATCCACCCAGTTCCCAGGTTTCCGCGCGCCTGTTGAATGTAGGATCTGTCGCGGTGTTTAAGTAGCCCAGTGGATTTGTGAACTGCATTCCGGTTGGTCCCATCGCCCGGCCTAGCCTTGCTTCATGACTTAAAAAGCCTCTGTTGTAATAGCCAAGAGAACCACTAATCATTAATGTTTTATCGGCGCCTATTTTTCCAATAGTATTATCAACATAGAACACCTCAAGAGCTGGACGCAGCTTTTCTGTTAACGGAGGTGCGATGTAACCAAAAGAGCTTCGCCATTGTTCACCATCATTTCCATAAGAGAGCATCCACTCCTTGTTAAATGCAGCGACATATCCGCCGCCATAATCGCGTCCCGCAAAACTCTGCCATTGAGTGGATACAATGTACTTAATATCCTGCCAGTGGTTTTGATATGAAACCTTGGCAAATTTAGCATCTTGAACGCTTTGACTTCTGTCGACAAAACCTCCGCCAACCCCCAAACCATTCGGCAGGCGATATTCACCCTGCACTTCGCTGGAAATTCGATCGCCCTGAAGAACCTGCTGCGCTCCCAAAAATAATTCACCTAGTTCAGGCTTGGTCAGTAAAGGCCGTGCATAACCGCCATAATAATTAACATCCTGACCACCGGTTTCTGAAATACTCGTTCCAGCACCGCCTTTAAATACCGGGGTCCATAAAAAATTGTTTACCGCAAAATCGCCATTGTCATAACGATTAAAATTCGAATCGATTTTGCCGCCTTTAAAATAGGGTGACTGGATGTAGTCATCGGCATATACAATTGATTGAGTAAGCATCAGCGAGGTCAGGCAAATTCCCTTAAATGCTATCGCAGAAAACCTGTACGAATATTGGTCTTTGACAACATCGAATTCTGGTTTAAGATCATGATTCTCCGGCTTATTTGAGAAAATTAATCTTCCTTTTGTTAGGGAATCCTGATTTACATACTTGTTGCAAAGCACTATAAAATACTCCTTGTTTTTTTAATAAACCTCCGGTAGTCCAGTCAGTCTTGATGTTGAAATAAATTAGATTGTTATGACCACTTAATTCATGTGCGTCATATTTTGTAACACTGATCCGTTATGTTTATAACGGATCAATCTATCGGGTAATTCGTAATCGAAATTGAAAGTTGTCTGCACGACAATATAAGTATTCAAAATTCAATGGCTTGCCATCTTCGGTATGTGAGAGTCGTTCTACTCGTAAAATCGGCGAAGCTTCAGTTATTTGCAATAATTCTGCGGTTTCCGTGTCGGCCAATACTGCGTCAATCGCCAGTTCAGCGAATCCAAGTGGAATCCCGTAATCATTCTCTTGGATCAGAAAAATATCGCGCGAGGCAAGATCCTCTTTGATTAAGCGTTCTCCAACACTACTATTCACATAAAAAATATCGAACGAAATCGGTTCGCGATTGAGGTGACGCACTCGTCGTATTTCCGTGACCAAGCTACCCTCCAGCACTCCAAGTCGCAGTGCTATGTTCTTTGAGGCTGGTAAAAAATTAAAACTGATCACCCGGTTATAGATTTCATGCCCTTGCTGTGACATTGCCTCCGCAAAGCCCTGAAGACGGGTCAGAGATTGAAAAGATTTGGGCTTGGATGCAAACATGCCTTTTCCTGCCACCTTGAACAGCAAGCCTTCTTTTTCCAGCTCCCCCAAGGCCTGACGCACAGTGATTCGACTCACGCCATAACTCTTGATCAAGTCACTCTC
>JAQTLI010000351.1 GCA_028714995.1 Methylobacter sp.
CGCATGATGACGCTGAGCGGGTTGAGCTGGCCGAGTTTGCGGACTAAATCACGCTCAATCTGATAAAACTCGTGTTTTTTCTCGTTTGAATCAAAACCTAACGGGCGATTTAGGTAGTAATCAGGTGTTACGATCGGTGGTTTTTTGCACTTGCCATCAAAAAAAGCCTGCTTGATATTGTCATCCCATTTAATGGCATCGAGAATACGGATGGGTTGTTGGGCTTTGACGATTCGATCCGAAAGCGTTTTGACCTCAGTCAGATAAGCTGATGGTTTAATGGCTTTTTTACGCATGTGTGTCGTCCGTTAGCAGTGCAGTGTTTAAATGGAAATAACTTGCAAGGATCAGCCATACCAATAGCGGAACCAGCCCCAGTATAACAACAGATTGAGAAAGCCCAAGGGAATTCCGACTCGGGCAAACTCAAAAAAGCCGAGTGTGGCCTCATGCTTTTCTGCATGCTGGATAATAATCACATTACTGGCGGCACCAAGAATCAGCAAATTACCGGCAATAGTGCTGCCAGCCGCCAAGGCCATCAGCGATTCAGCGTTCGGGTTAACCAGCATAGGCAGATAAAGAGCTACCAGCGGCACGTTGGAGATTAGCTGGCTGAGCAAAGCGCTTAGCAACATGATGGCCGGAACGGTAGTCAGGTCTATGTGCAATTCATTAACCAGTTGTTGCATGACCCCCGTTTGCCAAACGCTGGCCATCAGCACAAACATCGCTGTAAAAAATAACAAGGTCGACCAGTCCAGGGTTTTTAATAGCTGCACCCGGCCTGAATTGAACAAAATCGGTGGTAAGGCGGCGATGATGGCGATATGACTCAATTCAAGATGCATTTGGCTGTGCATGCTACTCAAGATGATGTTAAGTGCTATTAAGCCGATCAACAAAAACAAAGAGGCACGGGACAGTTTGGCCAGTTTTTTATCAAGCAATTTGACAGGGTTATGGGTAAGCGGCATGCCGTTGATAAATTGTTGTCGATAAACCAATCGTAAAACCAGATAGGTAACGCCTAAATTAATCAGCGTGGGAATGGCGAGCGCCTCAAAAAATGTCAGAAAAGGTGCCGGTAATCCGCCCTGACTGGCGATAAGAAAATTCTGTGGATTGCCAATAGGACTCATCACGCTGCCGATGGTGATGGCATAGGCCAGTGTTAATAACAGCAGTTTATTGTTGATGCCGTGTTCCCGTGCCAATCGCACGACCAGGGGAGTACCTATAATGGCAAGCGTATCATTCATTAATAGCGCTGAACTAAAAGCGGCACCGAACAAAATACCCATAACCAATTGCGGCACTGATGTCATCCGGTTAAATAAGTGATAGGCGAGGTAATACAGATAACCACTGGCAACCAGCGCCTGACCGACGATAAACATGCCTAGCAGAAATAGCATGACATTCAGGTCTATAGCTTTTGCGGCATTGAGCCAGCTAATCTCGCCGGTAGCCAATACAATCGCTGCGCCTCCAGTCATCGACTGCCATATCTTGATATTAAAATGACCGATTTTGCGTACTGCGATCAATGCAAATACCGCAACCAGCGTTAATACGGATATGTTCATTTCGTTCCTGATGACCTGTAAGTTTTTGTAATTTTACATTTTAACTTTAAATAACCTTAATAATTTCATGTAACTTCTTGGTCAATGTGGTTTGTGCAAAATATTTAAGATTAGCTTAAGACTAAATGATCAAAATGGCGTTATCTAGAGTTCACAAAAACGCAATATGACTGAACAGACATTAAACATACTGACTGAGGATGAAAGCGACATGGTTTTATCTCGACGCAAGTTCTTGAAGAATATGGCATACGGTTCTTTGCTGGCAATTGGCGGAACCGGGATCGCAAGCGCTAGAGTCAGACACGTAGCATCACACACAGTGCTTGATCTGCACTCTTCACATTCACAAGAATATGGTTATAAGTCGCCGGATTTATATGATTATAAGTCACCTATCCGTGAGGAATTTTCCCGGCGCTTTGCCTCACCTAAAGCACTGGCTCTCCATAATACGCATACCGGCGATAAGATGAATTTGACCTATTTCGAGGAGGGCAACTACATTAAAGATGCACTGCAAGAAATCAGTTATCTGCTTCGTGACTACCACAATGACCAGGTTCACCCCATTGATCCGGCTTTATTGGATCAGCTGTACGATCTAAAACTTAAACTCGATGTTAACAAGCCTTTTCATATCGTGTCCGGCTACCGTTCTCCAGCTACTAATGCCGATTTGCGTAAACATAGCGATGGTGTCGCAAAGAATAGCTTGCATATGCAGGGCAGGGCGATTGATATTCGTGTCGAAGGATTAGGCATAAGAAGAATTGGAAATGCAGCGCGTGCCATGCAACGTGGCGGCGTTGGTTATTATTCAAGATCCAATTTTGTTCATTTGGATACAGGTAGTGTAAGAACCTGGGGTGCTTAGGTTTTAAGATGATACTTGTCTCGATATAACAACGAGACAAGCATTTTGGTATCAAATAACGGTTATTGATTAGCGCTTCTGATCTGGCTATAGAGTGGAGTTGATGAAAAGTGACCGATCAGACAGATCCCCCCGATTTACTAAGAACTCCCAGCAAAACAGCGTCATGGCCGTAAATATCCGGATAAAACGCTAAGTTGTCATACTGATCAAAAAATGATGTGATATAAAAAAACAATACAGGTATTGGCTTTTCCAATGTTACCCGCTGCGTTTTAGGTGATTGCATGGCGAGGTGGATAGCTTCTCTGTCCCATCCCGCCTGGTTTTTTAGGGCAAATTCAGCCAACCCTTCAGGATTCTCGACACGTACACAGCCGTGACTGAAATCTCTCCGTGTTTTACTAAACAAGGCATTCGCCGGCGTGTCATGCAAATAAATGTCTTCATCGTTTGGAAAAATAAACTTTACCCTGCCCAGTGCATTCTTTCCTCCCGGGCGCTGTCTGACGTTTAATGTACCTTGTCTAAGCTGGTCAATGGAAGACTTGGTAAAAGCTACAGATGGTACGTCATTACCGAAATGGGTAACCAACTCCATATTTTGCTGGGCAAGATAACCTGGATTTTTAATTAATTTAGGCAGTATTTCGCCTTTTACGATGCTGTGTGGAACGTTCCAATAAGGCATGAAATCAATAAAGCGCATTTCCGCCATCAATACCGGCGTTTCAGTTTTCATTGCTTTGCCGACAACAACTTTCATGTTGATTATGTTTGCGTTTGGCTGGTCAATGGCGTCAAACGCCCATAACTGGAAGGCTGGAATATTGACGATGACTGATGGCTCGTCACTGAGTTCAGGTAACCAGCGCAGCCTTTCCATAGCCAATTCAATTTGCGTCACCCTTTGACTTAAAGATACATTGAGTGCAGCTACAGAATCTTTTCTTATAATGCCGTCAGGAGTCAGGCCATGCCGTTGCTGGAATTTTTTAACGCCTTCAACGATGGTGCCTGTATAACGTGAAGATTTTTCAGGGATAACTTTTTCACCTTCGGGGAGATCGCCGATAGTGATCAAAAAACGGCGCAGGTCCTCAATTTGAGGGTGTCTAGCGCCGGGTTGCAGCGTTTTTTGAATGGACAGATTTAAAGGTGGCGTATTCGCGGCAAGTTGCCGATAAGTGGCTAAAGCCTGCTTCAGCTTTTGATATTGTCTTAATTTTGGCTCTACTAATTGAGGTAATTGAGACAGCGTGCCTTGCTCCAGGCCGAGTTTAATTAGCGCTGGCAAATCAATTGACTCTTTTTCCCTTAACTTTAATTTAAAATCTATCCCCTGCGGATTCACCCGGCCATAATGCAAATCATGCATGAAACGCAGTAAAGAAATGCTGATGGCCGTATCGTATAAAGCTAATTGCTGGTAGTTATCCGACTCAAGTTTTAAGGCTGATTGCAGTTTCGGGCGTAGCGTTTCAGCATCGTAATTCGCAGGATTTAGGCCTTGTACAGATGCGTTCGTTAACAAATTGAGGGCATCGGTAATGTTTTTTTCTGAATCATTAGTGCCCAACCAGACTAATTCGTGCCC
>JAQTLI010000352.1 GCA_028714995.1 Methylobacter sp.
TTCCGGCTGCGGCAAAAGCCCGGCAACCTCGGTCACCTCAGCATGAATGTTTTTCCCCCAGTCCGGCCCCTGCCCGACCAGCGCCGCCAGCCGATTGCGCAACACTTGAGCCTGGCTACGCACACTGGTTTCACGCTGCCGCGCCGCTTCCAACTGCTGTTTGCTGGCGTAAACCAAATCCTGGCTGGTCAACCCGCGTTGCCAGCGTAGCTCGGCCAGCTCTCTTTTTTCCCCGGCCTTCTCGCTCAAGGCGTGGGCCAGTTCGATGTCTTCTTCGGCCGAACACAGGCGGATATAGCTGCGGGTGATGGCGGTGCTCAGCATCAGCCGCGCCATCGCCAATTCCGAAGCCTGGGCCAGTTCCTTGCCCAATGCCGCTTCCAGAGTCGCCTTATCCTTGCCCCACAGATCGAGGTGATAACGAAATACCACTGGATCAATGTACACGCCGGTGAAAGTCTTGCCGCCGTTGGGACCATAAAAATCGGTTGCAGAAAACCGGCGATGATGAAATTCGACGTTAGCGCTGATACTGGGTAGCATCTCGGCGGCCTGATAATCGGCTACCGCCTCAGCCTGAGTCAGACGCGATGCTGCCGCATGCAGGCTTGGACTATCTTTCAATGCGACTTCTACCAACCGGTTAAGTTCTGCACTGTGAAACTCCCGCCACCATTGCGCCCTCGGCCATTCCCGGACTATTTTTTCGGTTTGGGCATCGCCGTTCAGGGTTTGGCTTAAATTAGGCATTCCCAGCAGCTTGGCCCGAATTCCGTCCCCGGGCATCAGCGCGCAGCCATTCAATAGCGATAGGAACGTCGCCAACATGGCTGTTTTGTTGAACCGGAACATGACTACGGCTCCTCCATCAGATTTTCCAGTGAGGCCTTGCGCTGGTCTTCCTTAACTGCAACAGGGGGTTTCGGCCCGACCGGCTTGGCAAGCCAGACAACCGCCGCCAAGCCCAGAAACAGCCAGGCCGCCAGCCGGAAGGTATCGTCCAGGCCTAGAATCGCAGCATGCTGACCGGCGACTGCCGCCAGCTTGGCGGTGGCCAGCTGACCATGCAGGCCGGCGGCATGCAGCCGGGCAATAATCTCGCTGGACCAGCCGTCGTGCAGTGAAAAACTTTCGATCAGCCGGCTTTGATGGAAGGCCGTGCGCCGTTCCCAAAATAAACCAAATAGCGGCGAGGCGGCACTCCCGCCCAATACCCGCAGCATACCGCCCAGCTCCACCGCCTGGGTTTGCCGTCTAGGCGTCAGGCCGGAAAGAAACAGCGTGGTCAGCGGCACGAATAAGCCGCCCAGGCAAAAGCCCTCCAGCACTTGCGCCCACAGCGGCTGCGCAAACCAGCCGCCGCGCCCGAAAAAATCGTAGTGGCTGACCCAGCCGCAGTACAACGCAAACAGCAGAATGTTTATACTGGCCAGCAGCCGTGCAACGAAACGATGCACGACCCGGTGCATCACACTGGCCATGGGCTTGGCCAGAAACACCAGCGGCAACAACACGCTACCGGCCAGAAACGAGGTGTAACCGGCCACCACCTGCAAACGCACCAGCAGCACCGACAACAGGCCGTACATCATCATGAAACTTACGCTGAGCATGATGCTGCCGATCGCGAAATTGCGCCGGACGAACAACCGCAAATCGAGCAGCGGCGAGCGTTCCGCTAGTTCCCAAACGATAAAGTAGGCCAGCATTAGCAATCCGACAAGCGCCACGCTTATCAACTGGATCGAGTTGAACCAGTCCGCGTCCTGGCCCTGGTTCAGCACGGTCTGCAAACAAACCAGCGCGGCGGCCAACAGCAGGAAACCCACGCCGTCGAACGGCATTTTCTTCTGCGGGGATTGCCGATCGAACAGCAAAGCCCAGACCAGCGCCGCGGCCAGCAAAGGCAACGGCACATTCAGATAGAACAGCCAACGCCAGCCCAAGTTGTCGGCGAGCCAGCCTCCGGCAGCAGGACCCAGCGTGAACGGACTCAGCGCGGCAATGCTCCACAGCGACACCGCGAAGGGTTTGGCGGATTCCGGGTATTCGCGCATTAGCAGAGTTTGCGACAGCGGGATGGTCAAGCCGCCAAAAAAGCCCTGCAGCGCCCGGCCCGACAAAAACCAGAACAAATCGCCAGTGACTGCGCACAGCAGCGAAGCCAGCATCATCGCGATCATAGCAGCCAAATACAGCCGGACTTCGCCGACAATAACGGCCAACCATGAACTGACCGGCAGCGCTAGGGCTAAGCTAATGAAATAGTAGGTTTGCATCCAGCCGGCGTGACTGGGACTGACCCCCAGATCACCGGTGGCATGCAGGCTGACGGAGGCAAACGCGCCGGTATTGAACAACACCAGGATGTTGCCCAGCAGCAAGCCGAAGTTGAGGAAGAAAAACTGCACACCGGTCAGCGTACGCTTGCCGACCTGTGCACTCAGGCTGTCGTGAGTTAATGTTGCCCAGGCGGCTCGGGCATTTTTGTCGGTGGTCATGGCTTTGCAGTCGTCTCCTTGGACTCGCAATAACAGGATATTACTCTGTGCAACTGCAAGAGCCATGCCGAAACTGGACAACGCCAAACAACTAGAACAAAATCATGAGCTTGATATATTCTCGATATTGAATAATTAAAATCGCAGCAAGATATTATCGCTATATATCGTGAAATAACGAAATATAGTGATTTTGAACTGATTTATGCCACGCGCCAGTCGGCCTACTAAACGCGAACGCGACATTTGGCAGAGTCGCTATTGGGAACACCTATTCAGGCAAGAATGCGTTTTTGAAAGACATATAGACTATATTCACGATTATCTCGTGAAGCATGGCAATATCAAACGGCCGAGTTATTTGCCTTTTTCGACATTTCATCGGTATGATCAATCAGGCGTGTTGCAGGAGAATTCGGCAAACGATCTTGCTCTTGAAGATTTTACCGGCGGCGAGCAATGAGTTGTTGGGCTTCATTGCATTCGGCCCAACCTGCGCCCCTGGCCCGACATTGATTTTCCGTAATTTTGATCGTTCAAAGCATATAGCTGTGCATTCAACCGAGGAGATATTTTATGGTCGATAGAAGACACTTTATCAAGAAGTCCGCAGGCACCTTGGCAGCTCTCGGAGGATTATCCCTGTTGCAACGATCAGGCTTGGCGGCTGCTACGGGTACGGGGAAATCATCGATCATGGATGCCCTCCCCGGCAAAGAGATGCTGATCAAAAAAACTTACCGGCCTCCCAATTACGAAACCCCGGTCAATTATTTCGATGCGCCCTTTACACCCAATAACCGCTTCTTTGTGCGCTACCATAACGGCGTGATTCCGGAAGTGAATGCCGGCTATTGGCGGCTGCGCATAGGCGGCGATGCCGTTCGCACTCCGTTGGAACTCACCCTCGAACAATTGCGCAGGGATTTCAAACAAGTCGAAATCGCCGCCCTGTGTCTATGCTCCGGTAATCGCCGCAGCTTGTTTCAACCGAATGTACCCGGCATACAGTGGGGTTCCGGTGCGATGGGCAATGCGCTTTGGCGCGGCGTTCGCCTGAAAGATGTGCTCGCAGGGGCCGGAATCGACAAATCCGCACTTGAAGTGAGTCTGGACGGCGCCGATTCCGGTGTATTAAAAACAACGCCTGACTTTATCAAAAGCCTTCCGCTGGCGAAAGCGCTGGATGATAACACCCTCATCGCCTTCGAGATGAACCGCGAGCCTTTGCCTCACTGGAACGGCTTTCCCGCCCGTTTGATCATTCCCGGCTGGACCGCCACCTATTGGATGAAACACCTGACTGCGGTTAATGTCATATCCAAACCTTTCGACGGCTTTTGGATGAAGACCGCTTACCGTATACCCAAGGATCGCTTCCCAAGTGGACAATTTAGCTCACAGGAAACCGAGACGAATATGCCGATCACGGAAATAGTGGTCAATTCATTAATCACCAACTTGGAAGACGGACAGACATTGCCTAAATCCAAGCCAATCGAAATCAAGGGCGTAGCCTGGGACGGCGGCAAAGGCATCGCACGA
>JAQTLI010000353.1 GCA_028714995.1 Methylobacter sp.
AAGCCAAGGCCTGGGCCATAGGCGCCAACTGGTTCCTTAACCAAAATGCCATCATTCGGGCGGATTACGAAAATGTATCTTTTGATGGTGGTGCCGGAACTTCAACAAAGGTAACCAACCGCCCTAACGAACAAGTCTTCGCAACTCGTTTCCAATTATCGTTTTAAGCAACCTGACATAAGGAAATTTACCAATGAATAAAAATCTTACCAACATCATCTTTGCGGCCGTATTAGCCGTATTGGCAGCCAGTGAGGTGCGGGCGGCGGATATTAATCTGCTCAACGTATCCTATGACCCGACACGTGAGCTGTACAAGCAATACAACGAAGCTTTCGCCAAATACTGGAAAGCCAAAACCGGTGATAACGTCACCATCAACCAATCGCACGGCGGGGGCGGCAAGCAGGCGCGCGCTGTGCTGGAAGGGCTGGAAGCCGATGTAGTTACCTTAGCGTTAGCCTATGACATTGATCAGCTCTATCAGAAACGCAAACTAATTCCGGAAAACTGGCAAACCTTGCTGCCGAAAAATAGCTCTCCTTATACTTCCACTATCGTATTTCTCGTGCGCAAGGGGAATCCGCTGGGCATCAAAGACTGGAATGACATCGTCAAGCCCGGCGTTAGCGTAGTAACGCCGAATCCAAAAACCTCCGGTGGAGCACGTTGGAACTATTTGGGAGCATGGGCTTATGCTCTTAAGCATAACAATAATGATGAGGCGGTAGCTAAAGATTTTGTCGGCAAATTATTCAAAAACGCTGCTGTGCTGGACACCGGCGCTCGTGGTTCCACCACCAGTTTTGTTGAACGTGAAATTGGCGATGTGCTGATTACCTGGGAAAACGAAGCCTATTTAGCTTTGGCCGAATTCGGTGCGGACAAGTTTGAAATTGTCACGCCGTCATTGAGTATTTTGGCAGAACCGCCAGTCGCCGTAGTTGATGATGTGGCGCGCAAGCATGGCACAACCGAAGTAGCGACGGAATATTTGAAATATTTGTACAGCAAAGAAGGTCAAGATTTGATCGGGAAAAACTTCTATCGCCCTACCGATCCAGAAATTGCCGCCAAGTATGCCAAACAATTTCAGCCATTGGAGTTAGTGAAAATCGATCAACTCGGTGGCTGGAATGTCGCGCAGAACAAGCATTTTGCTGATGGCGGCGTGTTTGACCAGATATACGGCCCAGGAAAATAATTTGCCGTTTGTTTGTAGCTTATACAAATGTAAGGTGGGCAGGCTTTTTTGCCCACCATAGGCATCAAGTCAAGCAGATTAATTAACCACGAAGACATGAAGTTTTTACCTCGGCTTTTACGTCGTGTTTTGTGGTGTTATATGCCTTAAGTTGATGGATATGAGGCACTATTTAAGACATATTTTTATACGCAAATTCGTCATTCCGGCATGGATTGCCGACCCGCTAGAGAACGAAGCGAATTCACGCTATCAGGAAGTATTTGAGCTTGCCATCCATGACACTGGCTACAAGGAAGTATTTAAGCTCGCCACCCTGGCGCTGGATACTTGTTTTCTCGGCGGGTTTGACGGATTTGTGTATAACAATATGAATTTGAAGCTCAATCAATAGTGGAGTGAGGTAATGTCACAAAGCAGTATTATGCCGGGTTTTCGCCCGACCATCGGGTTTACCCTGATCTATTTAAGTCTGGTGGTTTTAATCCCGTTAAGCACCCTGGTGTTTAAAAGTTTTGAGCTGAGTTGGGATGATTATCTCCATATCATTACCAGCAAGCGTGTGCTGGATTCGTTTCGTGTCAGTTTTTCCACCGCGTTGTTGGCCGCGTTTATTGCCGGTTTCTTCGGCTTTATTGTCGCCTGGGTGTTGGTGCGTTATTCATTTTTCGGCAAGCGTTTTTTTCATGCCTTGATCGACTTCCCGTTTGCGCTGCCGACAGCCGTTGCCGGTATTGTGTTGGCAACTATTTTCCAGCCTAGCGGTTTTCTTGGTAAATTTCTGATAGATACGTTTGGCCTACAGGTGGCTTTTAAACCACTGGGTATCGTGATGGCGCTGATTTTTATCAGCATCCCGTTTGTAGTGCGCACCGTCGAACCAGTATTGCTGGAATTTGAACCAGCATTGGAAGAAGCCGCATCAAGTCTGGGCGCCACGCGCTTGCAAGTCTTTGGCAAAATCATTTTCCCGAATGTTTTTCCGGCTTTGCTGACCGGTTTCGCACTGGCTTTTGCCAGAGGCGTGGGCGAATACGGCTCGGTCATCTTTATTGCCGGCAATATTCCCTATGTGTCGGAAATTGTGCCGCTGTTGATTGTTGCCAAGCTGGAACAATACGACTATAGAGGAGCCACTGCCATTGCCTTGACGATGCTGGTCATCTCATTCGTGCTGCTGTTGATGATTAATTTGCTGCAATACTGGGTGCGTAAGCGCTCCGGACAAATATAAGGATGATTCGAATATGAGTGCCATTACTCAACCCATCAACCCGACCAGATTGGTTGCGCCTCAGCAGCAGGCTCTGCAAGATGCAGACTGGGTCAGGTGGAGCCTGATCGCTGTTGCAGTCGGCTTTATCAGCCTGTTTATCTGTCTGCCTTTAGGCCTGGTCATTTTTCAAGCCTTATCCAAAGGCGTAGCGGCCTATTGGTCGGCGTTATCCCAGAACGATACGCTGGCCGCTATCAATCTGACCTTGTTGACCGCATTGGTTACAGTGCCGTTGAACACGGTATTCGGCGTTGCCGCCGCCTGGGCGATTACCCGCTTTGAGTTTAAAGGCAAAAGCCTGTTGACCACATTAATCGACCTGCCGTTTTCAGTTTCACCGGTTATTTCGGGAATGATTTTCGTCCTGTTGTTTGGCGCGCAGGGCTGGTTTGGCGAATGGATGATGGCGCATGATGTAAAAATCATCTTTGCTGTCCCCGGCATTATTCTGGCGACCTTGTTTATCACTTTTCCTTTCGTGGCGCGACAGCTGATTCCCCTGATGCAGGAAATGGGCAACCAGGAAGAAGAGGCGGCGCTTTCATTAGGCGCTAGCGGCTGGAAGACTTTTTGGGCCGTTACCATACCTAATATTAAATGGGCTTTGCTGTACGGCGTGTTGCTGTGTAACGCGAGAGCGATGGGCGAATTTGGCGCGGTTTCCGTGGTTTCCGGTCATATTCGGGGCTTGACCAACACGCTGCCTTTGCATGTGGAAGTCAGTTATAACGATTATGACGTAGTCGGCGCCTTTGCCGGTGCTTCGATTCTGGCCGCTTTGGCTATTGTGACATTGATTCTAAAAACGGCTTTGGAATGGCGACAAGCCAACCGATAACCGCAATGATTTTATTTTTGAGATTCCCGCTATGAGTATTTTACTTTCTGATATCAGTAAAAAATTTGGTACATTTTCCGCATTGGATCATATTAATCTGGAAATTCCGGAAGGTGAACTGGTGGCGTTATTAGGGCCTTCCGGCTGCGGTAAGACTACGCTGCTACGCATCATCGCGGGCCTTGAAAGGGCAGATGAAGGGCGGGTGTTATTGAGCGGTCAGGACAAGACCGATCAGGATGTCAGCCAGCGTGGCATTGGCTTTGTTTTTCAGCACTACGCATTGTTCCGGCACATGACGGTATTTGAGAATGTGGCGTTCGGCTTAAGAGTCAAGCCTCGCCGCGAGCGACCGGGCGAAGCGATTATCCGCAAGAAAGTGCATGATTTATTGAACCTGGTGCAGCTGGACTGGCTGCATGACCGCTATCCCGATCAACTCTCCGGTGGCCAGCGCCAGCGTATTGCGCTGGCTCGTGCCTTGGCCGTGGAGCCATCGGTATTGTTGCTGGATGAGCCGTTTGGCGCGCTTGATGCCAGTGTGCGCAAGGATTTGCGGCAGTGGCTGCGCAACTTGCATCACGATCTGAATGTCACCAGTATTTTTGTCACCCATGATCAGGAAGAAGCCATGGAAGTCGCCAGTCAGGTTGTTGTGCTCAATCACGGGCGCATCGAACAGCAAGGTTCACCCAGCGATATTTATGATCATCCGGCCAATGCTTTC
>JAQTLI010000354.1 GCA_028714995.1 Methylobacter sp.
AGGTTACCTTTCTGGGCGCCGAAGCATTGATCCCACAAGGACCATTCATCCTGGCCGCCTTGCTGAAATGTCCGGTTTATACGGTGTTCTGTTTAAAACAGCAGGGTAAGCATGTGATTTATTTCGACCCTTTCAGCGAGAGCTTAAAATTACCCAGAGAAACGCGCGAACAAGCCATGCAGCAAATAAGCCAGCGCTATGCGGAACGCTTGCAGGTTTATTGCTTAAAAGAGCCGCTACAATGGTTCAACTTTTTCGATTTCTGGCGTGTTTCGCAAGATGATGAATAACAAAAATACCATAGCCTCCAATGGCCAGCCGTTAACCATTGAAGACATTCGTCGGATAGCCGGGCAACAGGTACACACGTCGAACTAAGTACACAAACCGACTTTATTAAACCCATTAATAAAGGGGCGTTATTCATTGATACCCTGTTAAAAAACAAGACTTCGTGACTGTGATAACCCCACAAAGGTCCGCCTGTTCAAGGACAAACAGTCTTGCCAGATTAAGCAAACCTATCAGATGACATTTAAATCAACCCGCAACAGCTTTCATCATCGCCATCAGCGTTATTGGTTTGTTGCATACGTTTTTTGGAATCAGTCTATGGTGGCTGGTATTGCCGGGTGCAGTTTATTTGGCATTAATCATTTATGGTTCGGTAATCATTCAATCCAACTTTCACACCCAAGCCTATTATTATGCGAATACATCAGAAAAAGAAATTGCCCTGTCGTTTGACGATGGTCCAAACCGGGAATACACCCCACAGGTGCTCTCAATATTAGCTCAGTACAATGCATCGGCAACTTTTTTGTCATCGGTAAAAACACATTCAGGGCAATGAAAGCATTTTGAAACAAATAGATACAAACGGACACAGTATTAGAAACCACAGTTACACGCATTCTTTTTTGTAGATTTTAAAAGCTTGCAAGGTTTTAAGGATAGACTAAACCAGACTGCAGAGAGTGTCTTCAAAATCATAGGCAAACGTATGAAATTATTCCGGCCACCCTACGGAGTAACCACATCCAATCTTGCGAAAGCCTCAAAGGAATTGAATTACAGCATCATCGGCTGGACCATCCGCTCGTTCGATACAAGGGCGCGTACAAACGCAAATAAAACCGGGCGCTATTATTCTGTTTCATGATAATTCGGATAAAACCATCCAGGTATTAAAACAAACGCTTAATTTTGCGAAAGAAATTGGCTATAAAATTGTCAGTGTAGAGCAGCTTTTGAAAATTAAAGCCTATGAAAAACTGAACAGGGTTCTGTCACAAATTTAATCAAAGTGGAAAATATTGGACGCTGCCTGCGATAGTGGTGATGCCATTCTCACACCGTAAGATCAAACGGAAACTCGCTACGATACGAGATAACGGCCACCATTCGTCGATCTGTCATCAACGACAAGTCACTGTCACTCAACGCCACCATTTTTTGCTCATCCCTGAAACCCCAGAAGCTCTGGATTATCCATTGCTTCGTTTATATCCATCGTAAGTTTTAATCGCATGCAACCCCCCGCTGGTATGACTGGATAGACCCTTTGGTCTGTTTACATTGATGCAGCCGCTAACTCTTCTTGCTTGCCAAAAGTAAAAGTACGCCGCCGGCCACTACCGCCCCTACACCGGCCCAGACAGGGACATTGACCGTCTGCGTGTCTTTAACTGACAGCTCCAATGGACCTATCTTGGCTTCCTGAGTTTCCCGGGTATAGCTGAAACTACCATACACCAGCCCCAATAAGCCGGCTATGATCAGCACGATTGCCACGATCTTCACTGCACTCATCTCGTTTCTCCTATAAATGGACACACTTGGAGTCCGGCCTCTGACAACGCGCCCGAGAGTGCCCGGCATAAGCCAGGACTCTGAGCGCGCCGACCATATACTGCGCTGTTTAAGCACAATTCGATTACCGCTAAACGCTTCGGCCTTGAATGACACGCACCACAATCACGATAATCGCGATAACCAACAGAATGTGAATAAACCCGCCCAGTGTGTACGAGGACACCAAACCCAGTATCCAGAGGATGATTAAGAGGATCGCTAAAGTTTCAAGCATGTGTGCTTCTCCGTAAGAGGCCATCAATTGATGGCGATATAAACCACAGATAAACATATGAAGTATGGCCGAAGGTCATGCCCATAACGTTGGGCTTCATGTTCATCTCCTGTGAAAAATTTATGTGAGAGCATTTCGTTGCCGCCGTGCGGCAGGCCGGTCTGTCTGAACTCGACTGCACCGCTCAGCAGTGCTCGTTTTAGTCTTCTTCCTCAATATCTTCCTTAATATCTTTAATATCTTTCTTGAGATCACCAAAGCCCTTCTGAGCCTTGCCGACGTTCTTTTGGATATTTCCTTCTATCTCCATACCCTTGTCGTCCAGTAGCACGCCGGCGGCTTCCTTGACTTTACCTTTGACTTCTTCGACTCGGCCTTTTATTTGATCTTTGTTCTTCATGAGGGTCTCCTGATAATAAATTTATCTAATGTCTAGAATGTGGAATGATGTTTTCCATCATTCATTTAAAACGATACGCGCAAAGCTGAACACCGTCGGTACGGTAACGAACATAGATTAAGGATTTTCCTTAGGAGGGCGTGAATTTTCGAACCGCTTATGTGCGGCAAGGAACAGATGCTGCAAGTTGCGGGGCATTCTTAATGGCCGACGCTGCTGCATTTCAGGAATAAGTATAAAAACGGCGGGCTATTCACCCGCCGCTTCTTGTGATATCAAGGCCGATGCTCTTTTATTGCGCGGCTTTCAGATGTTTTACTGCCTCTTCGGCGGCTTTCTTCGCTAAGTCGGCATGGTTCTGCTTGCCGTGTTCGATAGCTTCATCCAGGCTCTTGATACCGCCATCCAGGTGTTCCTTGGCAACTTTCGCATGACTCCTCGCTGACTCCGCATGCTCGGCAATAGCCTTTCCATCAGCGGCTTTAGTCGCGGCCTCAGCATGCTTGAGCGCTTGCTCTATATGACTTTCCTCAGCAAAAGCGCCAAACGAAGCCACGGTCAAAGCGATGACTGCACATAAACCGGTGAGTTTGATATTGATAAGTTTCATGTTCATTTCCTGTAAAATTTTTGAGAGTATCTTATACCGCCGAGCAGAAGGCCAGTCTATCTGGACTCGCTTGCGCCGCTCAGCAGTGTTCGTTATTTGTTTTTCTTAATATCTTCCTTGAGATCACCATAGCCCTCCTGGACTTTGCCGACGTTCTTTTGGACTTTGCCTTCTATCTCCATGCCCTTGTCGTCCAGTATCTTGCCGGTGACTTCCTTGACTTTACCTTTAACTTCTTCGACTTTACCTTTTACTTGATCTTTGTTCATGAGTGTCTCCTGATAATTATTTAGCCATAACCAGATAGCCATGACCAGAGCGTGAAATAATGTTTTCTATCGCCAAATAAAATTATTACACGCAAAACCTGACTCGGTCGGTGCGGTAACGAACAGATACGGATTAAGTTTACACGACTGCCTACTCCCTTTTGATCCAAAAAGCGTCTAATCTTTAAGCGGGCAAGTATTACCTACTTACCCGGAGGCCGCAGATATTGTCGTCGCCAATCGAGATGAGCCTAAGTATTGCCCCCTCCCACATTGGAATGAGACAACTCGCATCGACTTTGGCTCTAAAGGTGCAGGCATAACGGTATTACTTCACGGCTAGATTATGCCCATTAAGACCAGAACCAGTAAGATTATCAGCAACAGCCCGAGCCCACCGCTGGGTCCATAACCCCATCCCCGGCTATGTGGCCAGGTTGGAATGGCTCCAACAAGCATCAAGAGAATAATTATGAGTAAGATTGTACCAAGTGTCATGACATTACTCCTGTTAGAGAAAAAACGTTAACCTGAAAACCATTCCAAATCGGCGAGGCCTTGGGCCTGGTATCGCCGCCTCTCCCTTCACGTGAGGCTATGGTGCATTAGCCCCAAGATACCCACGACGATCAAATATACGGCCACGAAATAATTTAAAAACCTCGGTACCAGCAAAA
>JAQTLI010000355.1 GCA_028714995.1 Methylobacter sp.
GTTTACTCCAGCCTTTATCAGCGCATCACAACACGGCGGCGTTCTGCCATAATGACTACAGGGTTCCAAGCTCACATAAGCCGTTGCACCTTTGGCGTCCTGTACATTTTTTAACGCTACAACTTCCGCATGGCCCAAACCGGCTTTAACATGCCAGCCTTCACCGATCACTACATCATTCCTGACCAAAACACAGCCGACACGGGGATTCGGGTCGGTCGTATAACGACCTTTTTTAGCCAGATAAATGGCTCGTGCCATATAAAAAGCATCGCGCGGCGCTGACATCATTTTTGTCGCACCGGTTCCTTACCGGTTGCGACACTTCCGCCATCCGTGGCAGTCGTCTGTAAATGTTCAATCATATCAGTGAATTCGCTGACATCCTGAAAACTGCGATAAACCGAGGCAAACCGCACAAAAGCCACATGATCTAATAGACTCAACTCTTTCATGACTTTTTCGCCCAACTCCTGGGCCGGTATTTCCCGCTCGCCCTTCGCCATCAAATCCTTTTTGATTCGATTGATTGCTGCTTCAATATCATCACTACCCACAGGCCGTTTTTCCAAAGCCCGGAGCATACCTGAACGCAGTTTATTTTCCTCGAAAGGCTCACGTATCCCGTCACGTTTAACAATGCGGGGCAGCGTTAATTCGGCCACTTCGTGCGTAGTAAATCGTTCCTTACAAGCATTGCATTCACGCCGACGGCGAACCTGATCACCTTCATTTGCCAATCTGGAATCAAGAACCCGCGTATCTTGCGCCCCACAAAACGGACATCGCATAAGTTAAGCCACTATATTCATATATACCGATGACCTCCTTGGATGGAGGAAATGCCGACGACCGCCGTGAGCAGTTGCGGCAAAAAGGCCTTCAAATTTGAAAACCGTTAATTTTATAACACTCTGCATTTTATCTGTATTTTATTTTTCTAAACTATACTGTACCCCTGTTTAGATAATCCCTAAGTCTATGTAGTGTTATCAACCAACCATTCACTCTATTAATCGCACCATTTGAAATACAGCCGAAATGAAAGAACAAGAAGGTGTCATAAAGTATCAACTGCATCACACACAACAGCCGATAGGTCACCCATTCTCATTTACCGAAATCAATGCCTGGCGCACTATTGTTTTTCGACTCGGCCTGATCGGACAGTCTCCTGAAAAATATGCCAACATCGGATTCGGCAATATCAGCCAAAGACTGACGCCTGACAGCGCCCAATTTATTATCAGTGGCACTCAAACCGGACATATTGAACAACTAAGTCCCGAGCATTATTGTCTTATCGTCAAGGCAGATCCCTCAAAAAACCTGATTCAATCCTGCGGCCTGTGCCAGCCCTCTTCTGAATCCCTGACGCACGCCAGCGTTTATGCGCATGACAGCAAGATACAAGCCGTTATTCACACACACTGTCCTGAAATATGGAACCATACGGCAGTTCTTAAACTGCCCCACACTACAGCGAACATTTCCTACGGCACGGTCGAAATGGCGACAGCCGTTGAACAATTATTCCAATCCGACGAATTAACGCAGACCTCGTTATTTACCATGCTGGGACATGAGGACGGGGTTGTCTCTTTTGGCAGAAACATGCAGGAGGCCGCGTGGGAACTCATCAAATATTTATCGCTGGCCATCGGCATTGAACAACAATGCAATACCGAATAAAATGCATGACCATATATTAGCAACCATTAATAAATCATGCCTGAAATACTGATCTACACCACCAATATTTGTCCTTATTGCATAATGGCCAAACGGCTGCTCGACAAAAAAGGCGCTCACTACACCGAGATTAATGTTGAATCCAAACCCGGCTTAAGGGAGGAAATGATGCACAAAACAAACCGACGTACCGTGCCTCAAATCTATATTGGCGATTATCATGTCGGCGGCTTTGACGATCTATATGCGCTGGAGCAACAAAAGAAGCTGGATGCCTTATTGTCAGCAGCCTGATTTTCTCGCGTTAAACGCTGTCATCCGTTAAATACCGGTCAACAACGAAAAAAGCTGTTTTCAGACATTATTACAAACACGAGACATCAGATGGATCATTACAAACTGGTTTTACCCCAATATTTAAATCATTACGGCTATTTATTTGGCGGCAATCTGTTGCAGTGGATTGATGAAATTGGCTATATCGCGGCCAATCTTCAGTTTCCGGGCCATGAATTTGTCACGATTGGACTTGATAATGTGGTTTTCAAACAGAGTATCAAGCTCGGTTCCATCTTGAAGTTTGAATCAAGCCTGATCAGGCTCGGTAACACATCGGCAACTTATAATGTCAAGGTTTCCTGCGAAGATCGTGACACCGGCAGCATTGCTCAGGTTTTTGAAACCAATATTACTTTTGTCAGCATTGACAAGACCGGCAATAAAAAGCCGATTAATAAAGGCGGCCCTGATCTGCAAGCCGATCAAGGGACTATCATCCCCTAATCCGTTACCTGTTTCTCGCATAATCTGGCCAGCCGTATCATCTAAATACGGCCCCTCTAGCCTAGTTTTTACAGACCTCTTAAAAGATCGTTTTTAATATCATCAATATTTTCGAGTCCCACTGAAACCCTGACCAATCCATCCTTGATACCGGCTGCGGCGCGAACTTCTGGCGCCAGTCGACCATGAGTAGTCGATGCCGGGTGCGTTATAGTTGTCTTAACATCGCCTAGATTGGCTGTAATCGATAGCATCTGGGTTGCATCAATCAATTTCCAGGCGTGTTCCTTGCCGCCAGTCAATTCAAAGCTGACTACGCCGCCGAAATGACTTTGCTGACGCTTGGCCAATTCATGTTGCGCATGCGATTGCAAACCGGGATAGTGGACTTTTGCGATACCGGTCTGCTGTTCCAGCCACTTGGCGAGTTCAAAAGCACGGTCGCAGTGCGCCTTCATCCTAACTGCCAGTGTTTCCAAGCCTGACAAAAACACCCATGCATTAAAGGGACTCATCGTTGAACCGCCGGTGCGCAGGTACGGGTAAATATGCTTTTCTATGATGTCATCACTGGCGACTACCGCCCCGCCGACGCATCGACCCTGACCGTCTATATATTTGGTTGCCGAGTGGACGACAATATCTGCGCCTAATTCCAGAGGCTTTTGCAAGACAGGCGTACAAAAAACATTATCAACTATCAGCAAGCAACCGTGTTTATGAGCAATGTCGGCAAGTACAGCAATATCGGCAATTTCAATCAATGGGTTGGACGGGGTTTCCAGAAACAAAAACCGGGTATTCGGTTTGATGGCCGCTTCCCAGGCCGCTGCATCGGTTAAATCAACAAAATCGGTTTCGACGCCGAATTTGCCGAAATAGTTCTGGAACATCAAAACGGTATTGCCAAATACGCTGCGTGAACAGACGACATGATCGCCAGCTTTAAGCAAACCCATACCAACTGCCATAATGGCCGCCATTCCGGATGAAAACGCCAGACAGCGCTCGCCTTTCTCCATCAGCGCCAGCCTTTCCTGAAAGGCGTTAACCGTTGGATTGGTGAAACGGGAATAGATATTGCCCGGCTTCTGTCCGGTAAACCGTAAAGAAGCCTCTTCAGCACTCTTAAAAACATAACTGGAAGTGGCAAAAATCGGCATGCTGTGCTCATCTTCGTGAGTACGCTTGTGTCCTGCCCTTATCGCCTGAGTTTCCAGAGAATAGTCGTTCCAGTTAATATCTTTCATTTGCTTATTAAACGTATTTATTTGTTAAAAAGTACCCGCAATTCAATAAGTGCGCCTCTTGCACTTTGAACCTTTCGCCTTGAATCTAGAAAACCTTAATCACAATTCTGCATTTCAATAATGGAGTTAGCCGAACTCCTTGCTGCTTGCGCACTGTCGTTACGTAAAGCCTCGGTGCGTTCCAGATACGCCTCATCAATATCACCGGTAATATATTCATTACTAAAGCATGAAGTATCGAAATGCTTAATGTCAGGATTACCTTTACGGACTGCTTCAATCAGGTCATCCAACTCCTGATAAATCACCCGGTCAG
>JAQTLI010000356.1 GCA_028714995.1 Methylobacter sp.
CAACATCCAAAGATTACGGCAAACCATTTGCCGATATCTTCAAACAGTATGAATACGATTTCTTTAAGATTGATGCCATGCTGTTTAGTCCGGCCAGTGTCATCGTAACCGCAGTAGAGTCAGGTAAAAGCTTCCGTGCGGGCAAACTGGATAATGCTTTGTTAGATTTGTCGTTTGGGGCATAAAACACACGTTAATGCTTTATTACATCCTGAAGTTTTTTATTTCTGCACTCATCATCGTATTGATTTCTGAAATTGCCAAACGCCATAGCGGCGTTGCGGCGCTGGTTGCTGCTTTGCCGCTAACTTCGCTGCTGGCAATGATCTGGATGCATTTTGATGGCGCAGAATCCTTGCAAATTGCTGCGCTTTCCAGCCAAATTTTTTGGTTGGTGTTGCCGTCGCTGGTGTTTTTTTTACTGTTGCCCCTGCTACTTAAACACAGTTTGGGTTTTTGGTCGAGTCTCGGACTTTCGGTAACCACCACTATCATTTGCTACCTTCTATTATTGCCGCTACTACGGCGAGTGGGAGTGCAGCTGTGAACGGGCGCATCGCTATTTTTACCGATGATCCGGGTTGGCATGGCAAGCAATTGCGCCTTGCTTTTGCCAGTCGGGGTTACACTTGCGACTATGTTTCGCTGACAGAATGCCGGTTTGCAATTGAATCTGGCCGGATTCCGATCTTTATTCCTGGATTTGAACAAGCGCTTCCTGATGCTGTTTTTGTGCGTGGAGTGCCTGGCGGTTCGCTTGAAGAAGTTGTGTTGTACCTGGATATCCTGCATGCGTTAAAAGCGATGGGTATTCCTGTCTACAATGACGGGCATGCGGTTGAGCGCAGTGTTGACAAGGGCATGACCAGTTTTTTGTTGCACAATGCCGGATTGCCTACACCGATGACCTGGGTGCTGCGGGACAGGGCGGAAGCTTTGAGTATTGCGGAAACTGAATTAAAAAAGGGGAATTTGCTGATCAGCAAGCCGTTGTTTGGCTCGCAGGGCGAGGGCATACGGCGTATCGAAAAGATGACCGATTTATTCTGGTTAACCAGCAGTCATGGCGTTTATTACCTGCAACGCTTTGTTCATTGCGAAGGCGTTGGTTTTTCAGATAACCGCGTTTTTGTTATTAATGGCCGGGCTGTTGCCGCAATGCGAAGGCGCGGAAAATTCTGGTTAAATAATGTTGCCCGAGGGGCGACCTGCGAGCTTATTGATTTAGATCCCGAAATGGTGGATTTGGCCGTCAAAGCGACAGCCGCATTGGCAATGGATTATGCAGGGGTCGATATTATTCGGGATACGGAAGGACGTTGCACGATCATTGAAGTCAATAGCATTCCGGCATGGAAAGGGCTGGAAAGCGTTTGTGATGTCAATATCGCCGAATTAATGGCGGAGGACCTGATTACACGCCACATTAACAAAAATACGCCCAAAAAAATTGCCGCTGTTTCATGATTTCTCCTCAACAACTCAGCGATCTATATCAGCAAGCCTGCGAGGTTGATATGCAGGCATTCAAGCCTGGCAATGTCAGCGTTTATTCCGAGGGACATGATATGGTCGTGGCTGATTTCAGAATCAGCGCCAAGGTCAGCGCAGACCCTCTCTGTAATCCTGATTATTCGCTGGGTGAAAAAATTTATTATGCTGTCAAAGCGACTCGCGAGGCAGTAGGCTGTAACACCAATCTGGGTATTATTTTGCTTTGTGCGCCGCTGATTCAGGCAATCAGTCATAGACAACCGGGATTAACGCTAAGACAGGCTGTAAGCAACGTTATTAACACGACAACGATAGAGGATGCCGACTGGGTTTTTAAGGCAATAGCTTTAGCTTCGCCAGGCGGTTTAGGCGACTCGGACGAACAGGATGTCAATGCAAAAGCATCTGTTACATTGACCGAGGCTATGAAAATAGCCAGTACAAGAGATCGCATCGCTTTACAATACGTTACGGATTATAAAGATATTTTCGATTTTTCAGTTTTGAGGTATACTGGGGCCTTCAATCGGTGGGGTGACCTGAATTGGGCGGCGGTGTCAGTATATGCTGATTTGCTAAGTCAATTTCCTGATAGTCATATCGAAAGAAAATACGGAGATCAGTACTCTGAGATGGTGGCTTCTAAGATGGCTCTCATCAGTGATGAGCTGTCTAAAACCGATAGGCCTGAGCGAATAAAGCCATTGCTTTATCGCATTGATCGGGAACTTAAGGTTGATAGTATAAACCCGGGTACGACGGCCGATATGATTGTGGCGACGGTATTAACGGTATTTTTAGAGGATCTTGTTAGTAACGAGCGTTATTAATCAGGGCTTCAAACGGAATTTGTTAAAAACAAATAGGAGACATGAGTAATGTCGATATTAGATTCAATTTTTTCATTTTTTTCTTCACAGGGGATAACAAGCATGGCTAAAATCAACAAATTATGCGTTGGCGAATCTTTAGTTGGTGAAGGCAACGAAGTTGCTCACATCGATTTGATGGTTGGACCACGTGGTTCAGCTGCTGAAACTGCATTTGCAAACTGCTTAACAAACAACAAAGACGGCTTTTCTAGCTTGTTAGCTGTTGTTGCACCTAACCTGATGGTTAAACCTTCAACTGTTATGTTCAACAAAGTAACAATCAAAGGCGCAAAACAAGCTGTTCAAATGTTTGGCCCAGCACAACGTGGTGTTGCTATGGCTGTTGCTGATTGTGTAGAAGACGGCACAATCCCTGCTGCTGAAGCTGACGATTTATTCGTATCAGTCGGTGTATTCATTCACTGGGCTGCAGAAGACGATGCTAAAATCCAACAATACAACTACGAAGCAACTAAAGAAGCTTTGAAACGCGCTGTTGCTGGTACTCCTACAGCTGCTGAAGTTGTTGCTGGTAAAGCCACTGCTGTACATCCATTCGCTGCTAACTAAGTTTTAATTAGTTATCAAGAATGTTAAAAATGCCCCGCTTGCCGGGGTATTTTTTTGCCTAAAATATTAGCAATATCTTCGGGGCCAATATTGCCTGAGTGCAGGGCGCTTGCAACAAGTGCTTGATGTATACCTATTCCGCTCAAAATCATCAAATCCTGTTTATTTCTTATGCCGCCTGCAGCAATAAAGTTTTTGTCTGGATATTGCCCGCAAAACCACTCCAGTTTTTTCAGGTCAGGGCCAAAGTTGCCGCCTATGCGCTCCAAGGTCATGATGATAATATTATCCGGCCAAAAGGCCTGATTAGAAAAAAGGCTTTCTGCACCCAGCGCATTTGAACTTGAATAATCCAGAGAAAGAATAAAATTATTTTCGAACGCCTTGATTTCTGAAATATTGTCATCCCGATAAGATTCGCTACCCAGAACGGGCAGGTAGTTTTGGGGATGTCTTAAGCTGCCATCATAGGGTTGATAACCCTTATCAATCCAGAATTGTTTTTTTGGATAGCAGCCAAGTACCTCACTTATTAAACGATCATGATTGCCCTGACCGGTAATGGCATTCAAGTCTGCTATATAGACCGTATCAAAATCATAAATACCCATAAATGCCTGAATTACATCATAGATATCAGCTGACTGGCACAAATCGGTGTTAATTGGTTGGTAGTGTTCGCGTATGCCTTGCCGGGCATGTACAACAACACCATCTTTTAAATCGATTACGGGGATTATTTTCATAAAATACAGTGTATGCCGGATGATACAATGACGCTATATGTCATAGCCTCGGCTGTAAACCTTTTATAACTTAAGTCTTGAGTATTGTGAAAATTCTGGTGTTCGAGTATATCACTGGCGGCGGCTTTAATAAGCATGAACTGCCGGATTCCCTCGCTAGTGAAGGGAGCTTGATGCTTGATGCCTTGCTCGCTAACTTGCGATCCCACGCTGGTATCGAAGTAACGGTCATGCTGGATTGGCGACTCCACGATATCGCCAGGGATGGTGTGTATGCCGAAAACCTGTCGGGAGCAGGTTCGGCAATCGCCAGGGATGGTGTGTATGCCGAAAACCTGTCGGGAGCAG
>JAQTLI010000357.1 GCA_028714995.1 Methylobacter sp.
TCGAAATATGTAATGTCGATCCATGGTTTGGAGATAGATTAGATTATCGATTTTTGACCTGAGAAAGTTAAAGTTGGATGGAAGTTCCTAATCATCATCAAAATGAGAGCCTAAAGATGAATTTTTTATTACTCTTTGGAGACACCAATGTTTGACTATTTATCTCATTGCCTAAAACGTACACTAATCACCGGTCTTCTTGCCTGCATAAGCCACTTAGCCTGTGCGGCTCCTGATCTCCCTCCTTTAAATGGCGTCAATCAATTCACCTTCAAGATCGGTGACAGGGGGCCAGGTGGGGGATTTATATTTTTTGTTGATTATAATAATCAGTACCCAGGCTTCACCTATCTGGAAGCCGCACCCACGGATGCCCCACCGACAGATACCAGCGGCGATGGTTGGTGCGACGATACGACTAATTCAATTCCTGGGACGAAGGGGTGGGATGCTAATGCGGTCGGCCGCGGACGTGCCAACACGAATGCCATGCTTTTGGTATGCGGCTCCGGTGCAGCAAGGGATGCTGACAACTACACCACTCCATCTACTGCCGCAGGTGACTGGTTTTTGCCGTCAGAGGGTGAAGTTATGCTGATGTATACGAACTTGCGGCAAGCGGGTGTGGGTGATTTCGGTGATCTTCTTTACTGGAGTTCTACTGAGTCCGGTGAATCCTCCGCATGGTGCCATTCCTTCAGCGATGGCCTCCTGCAAAGCTTTTTTAAGTCCACCACGCTTAAAGTGCGTGCTGTTCGGGCTTTTTAACTATTTACTTTCCTGTCGCGGGCGGGGCGGGGCGATTTTTTAGCCTCAAATCACACTCAATAAATCAACACGATTTCGGGGGGTTGCCTTTATATTCCATTTTTCTACCAGCTTTCAAGCAAAACGAATATTAAGAAACAATGCCATTTAATTTTCTAGGGTCAATTTTGACGCTCTTTAGCGGCAAATATTGGACGCTGATTGTTAAGGATTAGCCTCTTATTCAACCAGAAAATCACCGCTTTGATGTTGCCACATGGCGTAGTACTTGCCTTGTTTGTCGAGCAATTGCTGATGCGTGCCTTGCTCTATGATTTTGCCTTTTTCCAGTACCACAATGCGATCCATCGTTAAAATGGTGGAAAGGCGATGGGCGATAACCAGAGTCGTTTTATATTTAATCAGCTCAAAAATTGCTGTTTGGATCTTTTTTTCGGTGAGTGAATCCAGCGCGCTGGTGGCTTCATCCAGAACTACAATCGGCGCATCTTCCAGAAAGGCGCGGGCAATGGCGATGCGCTGTCTTTCGCCACCAGAAAGCTTAACGCCGCGCTCTCCCACCAGCGTGTCGAATTGTTCAGGCAGCTGTTGGATAAATTCAAGGCAGTGGGATTTTTTGGCGACATCAATAAGCCGTTCTTCTGAAATGTCAGCACCCAGCGTGATATTGTCACGTATCGAGCGATGAAATAAATCCGGTTGTTGCGGTACCATGGATATTTGTTGTCGCAGTGAATTCAGCGTAAAGGCTTTTGCATCCACTCCATCAAAGCTTATGCTGCCTTTTTGGGGATCAAGAAACCGAAATAACAGTTTTGTCAGCGACGATTTTCCGGAGCCGGATTGGCCCACCAGTGCTACTTTTTCACCCGCTTTAATGTTTAGGGAGAAGTTCTCAAACAGCTGGGTTTGACGCAGGCTTTCCTCATTATAGGTAAAGCAGATATTGTTAAAGTCGATGGCGCCCTGGGTGATGGTCAGCGGATGGGCATTGGCGGCATCGACTTCGACATCTTGCTGTCTGAAAACCTCGGCCATTTCGGAAGCGTCGGCCAGGGCGGTAAAAAAGTTCCTGAAGTTGCGTCCGAACTCCCATAACCGCTGGATCAGCATGATCATGATCGATTGAAACAAAACAAACTCGCCGACCTGAAAGTTGCCGGTTTTCCACTTTTGGATCATCAAATAAACCAGCAGTAACTCAATGCCGAAGGTCATCAAGCCTTGTACGGCAAAGGAAATAAACATCAGCGTCCAGGCGATTTTTTTCTTCCGATAAACAAGATCCGATGCCTGATTGATGCGCGCCTGTTCACTGCCTTCCATGGCAAAGCTTTTGACGATGAAAATATTGCTGACGGCATCCGAATATACGCCGCCGACCCCAGAGTCGGCCTGGGCTACAGCCTTGTCAAAACGCAGTTTCCATATCGAATAGGCAATATTCCAGGTGATAAAGAGCATGACCCAGATTAGAAAATATCCTGCGAATTCGGGTTGTTGCCGATAGAAGATTACAAATGCAATGCTTATTGCCACAATGTTCATGAAAAACTGGAACAGAAACCAGTCCATAATAATTTCAAAAGAACGCGAGAAGCGGTTGGCCTGCTTGATTAAGCTGCCGGAAAAGCTGTTCTCGAAAAAAACGTATTTTTGTTTTTTAAGGACCTCGAAACAGCGTTTTTCCAGCAGGTTAACACCGCCGCCATCGAGTGGAACAATAGCGACTTCAAGCAGTCGCCATGACAGCCAGATGCCGGCATAAATAATTCCGACCTGTTTCAGGTTGTCCAGTAAGAGTGACAGCGTGGCGTCTGAATAGGGTGCGGCCAGTCCGTTGGCAATGTTTTTATAATAAACCGGCGCTGATAAATCCAGGGTAACGGCGGAAGCCAAAGCGAATAAAGCAAGCAGAAAAAACCATTTTTTTTGCCAGATAACCCGGCTGTATTCTATGAGGATGATGTCCATTAGTTATTTTTTGCAAGGGCGGGTGAAGATTGTAAAAAGGTGCCCAAAATTTACCTCGCAGCATCCATTTTTACGAGATCACAGACAAATCGTGATAGCAGCACTACTAGGCCAATAGTGCTGCAATAATGCCGGTCAGAAAAATGCCGTCAAAAGTACCCGCACCACCAATTACGGCAACAGGCCTACCGAGTTCAATTATATTTTTCAGCCGGAGTATATCAGCTCCGATCAGCACGCCCATCACGCCACTGATATAGGCCAAATGAGCAGCATGGGCGGGATCAAGAATTAACGCAATAAGCGCTGATGCAAAAGGGGCTACGAATATGGGCATACCGACGCCAACACCAGGGATTATTCGGCTTAAGTTATAACTTAATGCGGTGACGGCTAATAATGCTATTAATAATTTTTCCGGTGCAATCACTTGAAGGGAGATGAAATAAAGACACAGGCAAACCGGAATAATACATCCGCCAACATTGACGGCGATAACAATTTTACCTTCCCTGACAGGCTGAAATATTTCCCAAACCGGCTTTTTTTCCTGAGACATAACAAGCTGACCGGCTTGTTTGGCACGGAGAGTAAAAAGGGGCAGGTTAATCCCGCTGCCAAATAATGTACCAATCAATAAAAGTAGCGAGACTTCAGGGGTCAGCCCGAGTTTTGCAAAAGCGATCTCAAAGATTCGAATCTGAATCATCGCCACAAAAAACAAGGTAATCAGAATACTTATCACCAAAGTAATAATCGGCATGGCAGTCCACCTTTTTTATCAGTCAAATAGATCTTTGCGGTTCTTGCTTTAGGCCTAAAGCAAGACTGGTTTTTTGTTAGATTTATCATACATATGCTGCAACTTTCTGATGTTGGCTTTTTAGGAGATAGTAGTACTCTATTCTCCTTGACGCACCATCTTAAAGTATTCTCTGTCAATCAGCGTCGAAATTAACCAGGAATAATTTTTATTGCAGTAATTTTTTGGCTTAGTGGTAAAAATGGATAATGAAAACGGTAAATTTTGAGCGCTGTCTTACACCTTATGTTTCCGGCTTTTTTGAAAAACGCAATTTTTGACCGAGTGAAGTATACTTGCCGGCTGTGTATAAAGACGAGCGCTGCATCCTAAATCATGAAAGTCATCCTGACTGAAAAGCCATCAGTTGCCCGCGACATAGCAAAATGCCTGGGCATCAACAACAAACGTGACGGTTATTTTGAGGGCAATGGTTATCAAATTACCTGGGCGTTTGGTCATCTGGTCGAATTAAA
>JAQTLI010000358.1 GCA_028714995.1 Methylobacter sp.
GCCAAACCAGCGCATTTCATCGGTCATTTTTTTATCGCCCAGCAACCAACTGCTTAAAGTGATTAATGGAATCAATAAATAAATCCACATTAACCAACAAACAGCCCATACAAACACGCTGCTGACGCGCTTTTTCAGGCTTTGTAATTGCGGCGCGTTAATAATGTATTCTTTCATTTACTGCGCAAGCCTCTGTCCACTGTGACCCATATGGCGCGTTGCCCGCGTTTCTTCTTTACCGCCCGAATCGAGCCCACGATAGTCGTGCCGACATTAATCAACCAGTACACAATGGGATACCATACCATCCAGTAATAATACCGTGCGACACCGCCGGTACGTGATTCATAATGCGAATCTATGGTCAGGCTGACGCCGAATTGTATGAGACATGTCAAGCTTAACAACATGCTCGTCCAACTGGGGCTTAGATCATGTAACGATTGCCTGGTTGATTCAGTAAATAACTCGACGGGAGCGTAGAATAAATGCAGCAGTATTAAAAATGCCCATACAATACTGATCAAGCATTCGCCATACAAAAGCCACATGTAACGCGATGACCAGCGGAACAAGTCGCGAAAATAACGCAGCAAAACTTCGGTTCCGCCCTGCGCCCATCGCACCCTTTGCTTCCATAAACCCTGCAATGTTTCCGGCATCAGAACCCAGCATAATGCGTTGGGTTCAAAATAAATCGTCCAGCCCGACAGCTGCAATTTCCAACTGATGTCAATGTCTTCAGTGACCATGTCGTTGCTCCAATAACCGACATCGTGCAATGCAGATTTCCGGAATGCGGCAATAACGCCGGAGACAGTGAATACTCGCCCATAAGACCGCTGCGCCCGTTTGATCATACCGACAATAGCGGAGAATTCACCAACCTGTAGCCGCCCCAACAGGGTGGATCGGTTACGAATGCGGGGGTTGCCGGTAACGGCGCCGACATTTTTATCTTTAACAAAATGCCGTACCATCCAGGCTATTGCTTCGGGAGCCAACAATGCATCCCCATCTATGCAGACCAGAATTTCACTATTGGCTAACAGCGCCGCAGTACGCAAACCCATCGCCTTGCCTTGATTAGTGTGTAAATTAACGACACGAAGTTGGCTGTATTGTTCTGCCAAATCATGCAACACAGCCAGGGTGTCATCTTTACTTCCGTCATTAACAGCAATAATTTCGAAATTTGGATATTTCTGCCGTTTCAGAATTTCTACCGTCTCACGAATATTTTCCGCTTCGTTATAACAGGGAATCAAAATGGAAACCGGTGGATAATCCGTTAATTCCGGCAGGTGTTCGGCATTTCCCTGCTGACGCCATTCATAACGAAAATAAAAAATGATCGCGCCAAACATCCATATATAGGCCATAAACAAAGGATAATAATAAATAAATCCTTCGATGAAGTCGTCCAGCGTTCCCCAAACATGCATAAAATGCAACCACTGAGCTTGCAACAGTGCATTCATGTTCTGAAATGAAATGCTCATAGCTTTGTAAAACGGGCTTCGACAACAATCGACGATACGCGAGGGCATAAAAGCAGGACAGCATCGTCCATCCTGCACAGGCCGAATAAAATAGGATTCATCATGTTAATTAAATTATGGTAAAGCAGGAAGTGAAAAGTGTTGCTGTAAATCGGCCAGACGCGGCTGGTCCTGAAAAACATTATCCGGATAATAACCAATATGATGGACACCCAATTTTTTCAATAACTCCAGTTGTTCAATAAATACCGGCATGGGAATTTTTTCTTTCGTCTTCCAGTTAACCGATTGCTGCTCAAACACTGTTTTCTTAAGACCTTGAGGTTGTTTGGCTGCGGCGGCTACTAATGCAGCCAGCCACTGCGCAGGGTTTTCGGCTTCTTCCATAAACGGCATCGCTTCAATAGCGACGTAGTCATAATGCGCTAAAAACGAACTAAAGGACTGCGCGTACCACTCTTCGCTATAGGGTTTTAACAAAGGCAAGGCATAAAAATTACGCGCCGTTTTTATGCTAGGCCGGTAATTACGTACTCGATTCGTTAACTCGTCGGTAACTTGATTGATCAACTCGGTTTTATGTTGCGCCCAGGCTAAACGCATTTCAGAGGTTGCATGTAGTTGTTCAAACTGATCAGGAAGTCCCCATGCCTCATGCCCATAAGCCAGTGCTAACGGCGATACATCTTCGTAATCGGATAAAATGCCATCGTCATGAAACAAAATACCATCAAAATTACAATATTTGGCCAAGTCCTCGTAGATTTCAGCTACAAACTGCCGCGCTTCGGAATGGAAAGGTGAAAGCCGGGTGTAAATATGGCTGGATTTTTGCGCCTTGCCGTCACGCCACTCCTGAACATACCAGGATTCCGGCATGTTGCCCTGATACGCCATAATCGGCATCCACGCGTAAACCTTCACTCTGGCTACTGTTTTTAATTGCCAGGCAACACGATTAAACAAATCCTGTTTGACCGGTAAATGTCGATTAGGAAAATATAATGCGTCCGCATTACCATCTCCATCAGGATCAGCATAGGCTTGAAGAAATACCGTATTAATATGCATGTCTTTGATACGCTGAATAGCAATATCAAGATTATGCTCAGTTTGTTTGGGGTCCTTATCATAAAGATAATCCATATCCAAATGCGCTACCCGCAAAGACCTGTCAGCACGCAAGCCCGTAACAATTTCGGCAAATTGTCTGACGTCCGGATTATCAACCATGATCAAGCGACGCAGTATACCCATATCAGCCACTGTGTTAAATCCGTCCATCAGCCCCATGGTCATCGGCATTCCGGCTTCACGCGACGCTTCCAGTGCGATTTCATTATATTCGCCATAGGGCCAAACCATAACCCTTGGCCGAACTCCGGCATGCTGAAAAATAAATTCGGCACTTTTCAGCAAGGCGGCATGAATACGTTCACGATAATCCTCGTCGGTTTCATAGCTTGCCGTCGCCTTGTCATACAACCGGGTTACTGCAGCTGCCTGGGTATTATCTTGCGGATTAGCGATTATGCCTTTATGCAAGTCGTAACTGTGAGAGGCGATTTCTACCAAACCGGATTGCACCATCTCTCGCACCTGTTTCCAAGTGAGCAGTGGTTTTCCCGGCTCATCAAAAGTGACATTACCATCCATCCAGGCACCCACCAAAGCAACAGTAGCTGGATAATGATATTTTTTTAATAGCGGAAAAACTTGAGTATAAAAACTCTGATAGCCATCATCAAAGGTCAATAGTACGGCTTTATTCGGTAACGCACCCTTGCCCGCTGCAACATCAAGGACAGCTTGCACACTAACGATCTTGTAACCGTTTTTCTTCAGCCAAACCAAGTGTTCTTCAAGGTGGTCAATACTGACATCCATTGAATTGAAGGGTGGTTTGGCACCTTCCGCCCCCACTATATCGTGATAATTAAGAATCACGAGATGATGGTCTCCGGCATATGACATGCCGACAAAACCAACCAGAAAACCCAACAAGAATAGCTTTTTTACATAATTAACTGCAGCAACAATAGTAGAAGTGGTCATAACAGGCGGGTTATAAGAAGAAAAACTCAACGGCAGATAACAATTTTAACCGAAAAACGTCTCAGCCTTTGAGAAATAAATCATTATTACCACGCGATAAATAATTTGCTCCTTGAAAAATCAGCAACTGGGATTATTTTTAAACTATGTCTGACACAAGAACCGAAAATGCATCTACCATCAACGAACTTAATTAAAGTGCCATGAATTGCGCAGTGATATGTATCTATTTTAGTCAGTAGTTATATTCCGGCTTTGAATCATGATTAGCCGCCTGACAGCCTTAAAACAGCAAGCCCTGATAATATCCGCCAAGGGTTCTCGAACAGAATGATCGCTGTTCAGTTGATGTTCTCACCTTAAAAATCAAGATCAGAGTCTTCAAAATCGCCGAGTTGTTCCTGTAAGCGTTTTTTTTCCCAATACATTTCAATTTTTCTACGTGCGGCCATTTTTTTTGCA
>JAQTLI010000359.1 GCA_028714995.1 Methylobacter sp.
TGGGCCGGCGCACTGGACACCAGCAAACTGTTTATTTTTGACGTGCATACCGATCCGGCCAAACCCAAACTGACCAAAACCATCACCGATTTCGTGGCAAAAAGCGGTGGCGTGGTCGGCCCTCACACCACATATGCGTTACCCGGCCGCATGATAATTACCGGACTTTCCAACAACAAAGACCACGGCGGCCGCACTGCCATCGTTGAATATACCAACGAAGGTGAATACATCGCCACACACTGGACGCCCACCGACAGCAACCTTGAAGGTGCAATTAAAACCGGAAAATACGCCGACGGTTACGGCTATGACCTGCGCGTTCTGCCCAGGCGCAACCTGATGTTGACCTCATCCTTTACCGGCTGGTCAAACTACATGATGGATTTCGGCAAGATGCTGAGCGATCCGGAAGCGATGAAACGTTTCGGCAATACCGTGGTGCAATGGAATCTGCACACCAAGCAGCCGAAAAAAGTCTTTGATGTGCCCGGCGCACCACTGGAAATCCGCTGCGCATGGGATCCGAATCATAACTACTGCTTTACCAGCACGGCCCTCACCTCAAAAATCTGGCTGATTTACGAAGACAAGGAAGGCGTATGGCAGGCCAAAGAAGTCGCCGATATTGGTGACCCCTCTAAAATTCCGCTGCCTGTAGATATTTCCATTTCCAGCGATGACAAAATGCTTTGGGTCAATACCTTCATGGACGGCAAAACCCGCGCCTTTGACATAACTGATCCCTTCAAACCCAAACAAGTGTTTGAGCAAAAAATCGGCGCGCAGGTCAACATGGTTTCATCCAGCTGGGATGGCAAACGCCTGTATTACACTTCATCGCTACTGGCAAACTGGGACAAGAAGGGCGCTGATAACGAACAGTTCCTAAAATCCTATACCTGGGACGGCAAGCAATTGAAAGAGCAGTTTGCGATTGACTTCATCAAGGAAAAACTCGGCCGCGCCCATCAAATGGTGTTTGGCGCCTATTCGCTTTATAGCGAGAACAAACCTGAGACAGCGGAAAACGTGCTTTCAAAAATGGATTTAAAAAATTAAGCAATGACACCAATAGCCGGGATGACGCTTTGCAAAATCCCGGCAAGTCCTTTGTAAGATATTGAGAATTCGTACTACAGCAGTCACTTTTTGATTTAATCAGTGAGGCTGAAAACCTCAAAAATCCATTAAAAATAACCTGCAACTAATTGAAGTGAAGCCTAAAAGTTTCATCTAATGCCTGAATCAGGTACAATGAGGCTTTTTTTGAATGATCCGTACAGCCTCAAGCCACTGGGCGATGATGTATGTGGCAACATCGGACTTATGCACCCTTTTTAAGTTCCCGTTTTTTATTACATCTAGAAGGAAGATATTATGCTGAAAAAACACCTACTTGCTCTTGCCACATTAACGAGCGTCAGCGCCATGCCGCTGGCTCAGGCTGCGCAACCCCAGGATGATCGCTGGTATGTCGCACCTTTTGCTTCCTATATCAGGCCCGGCGGCGACCGAGATGCGAAAGACGGCTGGGGCGGCGGCATGGGCGTAGGCAAAATCATCAACGAACATTTCAACGTCGAACTGAAAGGCTTTTATCAAGGCCTTAGCAGCGAGAATCGTAATGGTCGCTGGGATATGACCGGTGGCACTGCAGATTTACAATACTTCATTTCACGCGGTAAATTCTCGCCTTATACCGTCATTGGCCTGGGTGCGATGAACACCAGCACCAATGGTGATAGCGGCGTAGGTTTCATCGGCGAGGCTGGCGCTGGTTTTACTTATGAGCTACATGATAATTTCTTGCTGCGCAGCGATGTACGTTACCGTTACAACAACAACTTCAACGCTCATTTACAGCCCGGTACAGATGAATTCCATGACATGGTCGTTAATGTGGGTTTTGTCGTCCCATTTGGCGCCAAACCGAAATCCGCAGAAAAATCTGCAGTTCCGGTTGCGGCAGCGGCTGAAAGCTGCGCTACCCTGGACTCCGATTCTGATGGCGTGTCCAATTGCGCTGACAAATGCCCTGGAACCATTCCAGGCAGCAAGGTTGATTCTAACGGTTGCCCAATCAGCCTTGAGCTGAAAGGTGTGCAGTTCAAGCATGATTCAGCCGAGTTGACGCTAAATGCGAGGATAATTCTGGATGGTGTTGCGGACAGCCTTATTGGTTTCCCGCAAAAAAATGACATCGAGGTCCGTGGTCACACTAGCAGCGAAGGCTCCAACGCGCATAACATGAAATTGTCGCAACGTCGCTCGCAAGCGGTTGCTGACTACCTCAAGCTTAAAGGCGTTACCAACAGATTGTATGCAAAAGGTTTTGGCGAAGACCAGCCGATTGCCGATAACAGAACGGAAGAAGGCAGATCTCAAAACCGTCGTGTTGAGTTAATCTGGGGCGGCAATTAAGAAGTTTTGACAATGAAAACTTTCTAATTCGACAAACAAAAAACCCGCTCTCGAAGCGGGTTTTTTTTGCTCACTATAATATGAACCTTTACCGATGCGTAGCATCCCATATCGGCTGCAACAGCTCCTGACATTGCTGCTCAAAAGACTCGCCCAACACCAGCTCCAAGTCAGCCATATTGCCATAAAGTCGCCTGAGCTCCGGCTCATACGGTTGCTGGGCAGCTTTGGCCAACTGCTCCCTTGCGGCATCAAGCGCTGACTTTGACGCCCGGTTGCTGACTTTTAATTTATAAGCTTGTTTGATATAGGCTAAAGCCGCTTCTACAAAAAATGCATCCGGTTGCTTTTGGCCCAGTCGGTATATCTCTATCAATGCCGCCAGATGCTCCGGCTGGCAATATTCCGGCAACAAAACCAAATCTTCATCGGCAGTGAGCAAATAAACCGGTTGCGTCTGGACCTGGTTAATGCACAATGCATGCAGCCAGGCGCAAATAAAATCCTTACCTTTAAGATTGGCATAGCGATAAATCAGACCGCCGTTCACATAGCGATTGCCCAGCTTGCCGACCAGTCGACAGCCGCTCCCTGTACGATCAAGCGCGGAAACATGTATATCAACAAGCAAATCATCCAACGGCTCGCCCGGATTTTTGGCCTTGATGCGGCCGACAAATTCATTAATCAACGCCTGTTGCCGATCAAACTCCAGCTCACCTGGCACACCTGATAGCCATCGGCCCTGAGCCTGCAGTTTTTTTACCGATGACTGCCAAGGATGGCGGAAGTGTCGCAATCGGGATGGATCCGATGCGACTACTTCTTCGCCGTTTAACATCTCCCGTATCCATTCGTGATAGATAGCATATCCATCAAGATTGGCTATAGTAAACGGTTCGCGCTCTTCGGCGTCAGCCTCTATACCATAGAAACGCAGATCCAGTTGCCGCCTCATAAAATAGCGTTGCGGGTGCTGGAAAAAGCTGAACAGTTCGCTCAGTTCAATTACTTCAGTTTCAGCGTCATCTTCGGGGACTGTTCCTTGCCACCAAAAATCCGTAAGTGCGACCGGCCGTTCGTTCCTACCGGACAATGCTCTGGCGGTTTCGCAATCAGACTCTGAAAAACTGAACAAATCCGATGCGCCGTCAAAATAACGCGGACTGAAAGATTGCAGCGGTTGCTGAACAATCAGGTCCGAAAGCTGGTAATTCTCCTGTAAAACCTCCAGCAATTCACTGATGACGACAGACGGCGGGATGGCATCATTGTGGCTGATCGACTGGCCAATATAAGTCACAATCAGCTGCTGCCTGGCAGACAACAGAATTTCCAGAAACTGGTAACGGTCATCAGCCCTGCGTGAGCGGTCACCTTTGCGGAAGTTTTGAGTCAGCAAATCGAAAGTCGGATTGCGCTCAATCTTGGGAAACTCGCCATCATTCATACCCAACAGGGCAATCACCTTGAATGGAATAGACCGCATCGGCAGCATCGAGCAAAAAGTCAGTTGCCCGCGCAAAAAGCCGTTGGATGATTTGCGCTCGGAGACCATGCCTTCCAACCAGG
>JAQTLI010000360.1 GCA_028714995.1 Methylobacter sp.
TTACGGATGCTAATCCAGTGCGCATTGTTGATGTTTTTGTCGATGAGCTGGATTTAGCAAACCTTGGTTTTGATGGTGTAGAACCAGCCGCTACCGGAAGACCGGCTTATCATCCCGCCATTCTCCTAAAAATCTACATCTATGGTTACCTGAACCGCATCCAATCCAGCCGCAGGCTTGAAAAAGAAGCACAACGCAATGTCGAACTCATGTGGCTCACTGAGCGTCTGACACCCGATTTTAAAACTATCGCTCGTTTCCGTAAGGAAAACGGCAAGGCAATACGGAGTGTCTGCCGCCAATTTGTCGTTTTATGCCAAAAGCTGGGTTTATTCGCAGAATCATTAGTCGCTATCGATGGCAGCAAATTTAAAGCCGTTAATAACCGGGATCGAAATTTTACCAGCGCCAAGTTGCAACGGCGGATGGAAGAAATTGAGTCGAGCATTAACCGGTATTTAACCGCTCTCGATACCGCTGATCGGCAAGAACCGACTGTTGCAAAAGCAAATTCTGAGCGTCTACACGACAAAATCGCTGCTTTAAAGGAGCAGATGAAAGTCCTTAAGAACATTGAAGTTCAGCTTAACAAAACAGAGGATAAGCAAATTTCTCTGACCGATCCCGATGCACGTTCCATGAAATCAAGAGGTGCAGGTATTGTTGGTTACAATGTTCAGACAGCGGTTGATACCAAACATCATCTGATTGTCGCCCACGAAGTAACGAATAAGGGCAGTGACCGAGACCAGCTATCTTCAATGGCTAAACAGGCACGCATAGCAACCGGTACAGAAGACCTGTCTGTTATTGCAGATCGCGGATATTTTAATAGCAATGAAATTCTCGCCTGCCATGAAGCGGGTATTACTGCGTTTGTACCTAAATGTAAAACATCAGGCGCCAAGGCGGCGGGAAGATTCGACAAGGCCGATTTTATTTACGATGCCAATACCAACGAATAGGTATGCCCTGCAGGGCAACGTCTGATTTGGCGATTTACCGGGATTGAACACGGATTAAAATTGAGCCGCTACTACAGTTCTCATTGTCAACAATGCCACATCAAAACCAATTGCACGCCAAGCCCCTATCGACGCGTTAGCCGATGGGAACATGAAGACGTTCTTGAGGCCATGCAAACTCGTTTGGATAACGCTCCAGATAGCATGAGAATACGACGTCAGACGGTGGAGCATCCCTTTGGCACTCTCAAAGCCTGGATGGGCGCAACCCATTTTCTGACCAGGCAATTGAAAAATGTCAGCACGGAAATGAGTCTGCATGTTCTGGCGTATAACATGAAACGGGTCATGAATATAATGGGTACAGCAGCGATGATTGAGGCAATAAGGGCATAAAAGTCCATACTTACCTCACACAAAGCGGTATTACTGACAAAAAATGGATTAGATGACAATTAATTTCGGAATTCACCCAATTTGGGGAGACCGATCAAAAATTATCACGAATACGCTTGTTAAAAACCGGATGTTGGGATGACAAAATGACAGAATTATTTTTCTGCGTTTTGACACAGTCTGGGCCGACTGCTGCTATTCGCGACAGTCGGTACCCGACCCATTCCGGTCAGTCAAATTTTTATTTATAAACAAGATAACAAGGCGTTTGGTTGTTAGAAGCGGACATTCTCAAACCCCATTCGTAAAAAGGGGACTCTTGAGATGTGCAATTGATTCTGCCATATCGAGATGTCGTAATTGTGTAAGGAAGGACTCGAAATTTTCTTTTGAAACTAGATGTATAGAGAGCTCATTAAATAGAGGAATCACAAGGGCAATAAATATTGATACTCTCACTGCCCAACTACAGAGGTTCGGAATCGGACCTAGGATAGCGTGGACCCAAGGCATCAGCTGTTGAAGGCGTTGGATACGAGCGGGATGCCCGCAGAAGAGTGGGGCTTTCCCTATGAGGCTGACTAACAAAATCCAGCCTTGATAGTTATAACCCGGTTTTTGCTGACTTTACCACAGGCGTCAGGGCCTCGATTTCACGGGAGATGATCGAATAAAGCTCCGGGGTCCATTCCGGGAGTCCTTTGGAGTCAGCCTCCAAAGGGTATGCTCTGGGGTCATGCGGAGTGATCACGACTTTCACATTTTCGGCACCCACTTGCGCGGTGAGGACGAAAATTTCCTCTATCGCTTCGTCACCCATGGCCAAGCAGCCGATAGAGGCGGCTTTGCCATGGATGAAAATATCCGAACCCTGGTCGGCTCGCCCCTCCTGTACAGCATGGGAGAAGTCAAATTCGTTGGGGTAATTTATTTTCATCGACAAGTGGTAATGGCTGTTGGGATTCAGTCCCTCGATGCGATAAATGCCTTCCGGCACCTGCTTGTCGCCTTGACGCAATTTGGGGCCGGCCACGCCGCTGGAGGCCAGGATGTAATAGTCGCGGATGAAGCGGAATTCGCCGCTGTCCCTGGCCCATAGTTCCAGTTTCTTTTCCTGTTTCAAGGCGATGAAAGTGACTTCCCGGGGAGGGTAGGACACCTTGGCCTTGGTGAAATAGTAGTTGAGTTTGCCCGTCACGTTTGCGCCGTAAGCTTGCAGAATATCCTCCACAGTCCATTGGCCGGGCAGCTTGGGAGGCGGGATGTAATACATTTTCCGTTCGGCCTGGGCTTGGCGTTTGATGGCGATGGTGCTGGCTGTGGTGGTAGCGGGCTTGTGTCCGGAGCACCCGCCGAGCAATCCCGTCAAGACCAAGCCTGCAATGATTTTGGTTATTAATTTCATAATGCACGCTGGAAATGAAGTGAAGACCGACATAGTTTAGGTAAAACTGCCACCTGTCCGCAAGTTCGGGCCTTTTTCATCCGAGGCGGAATGGCCTTTTGCCATGGGCATCCCGTCGGTTAATGCCAAAATCGTCCGGTGTGAATTGCAGGCTGGGCTAGTTTGTGGCATGAACGTGCTTAGGTGAAACTTTTTACCCGCGGCCTGGTTCAAACGAGGACCGACCCACTGCCTGACCGGTTCGACCATGCCAGCCCGCAATGATTTTACCCTGTTCCGTTGGGGCTGATTTGGCAAGGTTTTTCCTGGCGGAGGTAGCTGTAGTAAAATGTGAACGATGGAATGGGCATAATACGATTGTGACCGCAAACTGAGGACCGGCCTTCTGCCTTGACATCCCGAACGGGATGCCTTGGGGCTTGTCGGCGGATATCTCCAGCTTTTAATCAATACACCTATTTGTGCGCGAGGTGACTCGATGAAAATGGCCACTTATTTTGGCGCAGTTAAACCGCTTCTCTTCTGGCTGGCCGCGGCGACCATGGCTTTGTCGGCAGTCGTGCAAGTCAATCCGAACGAAGCCTTTGTCAGCCAAGGCATGCTGCCCTATGGGTTCTCCATGACATCCTTGCAAGGCGGCAACGAAGTCGATCCGCGCAAGGTCATCACCCTTGAGGTGGTGGGCTTGGGTGCCCGCTTGTCCAAGGTCGAACTGCTCGACGGCACAGGAAAAGTCCTGTTTGAGGCGAAGGATCAAACCCGCCTTAGCCTGCCCGTCCCCCTGGCCTTCGAGACTCGCCATACGATCAAGGTGACGGCTGAGCGGTCATGGACCGAACAGTCAGAGACCCGAGAAATTAACTTCACAACGGTCACCGTGCCGAAGTTGGAAGGGCCCATGCTTACGATGGTGGGCCCGGATGCATCGGTGACCCTGCATTTCGACCAACCAGTAGGTGAAGTGCAGGCCACGGGCGACTTGACGTTGAGGGCGGAACACGATGCCACGGGTCAGAACATCCGGCTGCTGGCTAGTGCTTATGAGCAAGATCATAAGTATCCGGTCCAGTTGAACTATAAAACCACCACGGGCGTACCCCTGCCGCCGCTAAACCTGGAATTGACAACCCCGCCACCCCTTGCCGTCGAGACTAATGTCCGAGGGTTGACCAATTTAGGCTTGGTATTGCCGTTGCAAGTGACGTTTAGCGAACC
>JAQTLI010000361.1 GCA_028714995.1 Methylobacter sp.
GCTAAATTCCTGTTCGATGTGCCGTTTCGAGGCTCAGTGATCGTGCTGGCGCTGGTTTCGATGTTATATCTTTTGGTATCGTTAGGCCTTGGGTTGTTGATTTCTTCTGTGGTCAAGAATCAATTTGTCGCCAGTCAAATTGCGGTGCTGACGACCTTTCTGCCGGCGCTGATGTTGTCAGGCTTTTTGTTCGATATTCGCAGCATGCCGGTATTTCTTAGGTGGCTGACCCACTTGATGCCGGCGCGGTATTATGTCGAATTGCTGCAAACATTATTCCTGGCCGGCAATGTCTGGACGTTGATTGTGCCCGATACCGCCGTGCTGGCTGCGATGGCGGCATTGTTTTTATGGCGTGCCAGTAGTATCACCCGAAAACGACTGGAGTGACATCATGATGCAGGTAATTTTACGAATTCTGGCACTGACCCGAAAAGAACTGCTGGCGGTTCTCAAAGACCCGCGCAGCCGCCTGAGCCTACTGATGCCGCCATTGATGCAGTGCCTTATCTACGGATACGCCGCCACCTATGATCTGAACAATGTGCCTTACGCGGTACTGGATCGCGACCACAGTATTTCATCGTATGCCTTGCTGGCCAAATTCGACGGTTCCGGCGTATTCAAGCGCGTGGCCGACTTGGTGCGGCAGGAAGATGTTGCCAGGCTGATCAATGACCATAGTGCGCTGCTGGTCATAGAGATAGAACGCGAATTCGAGCGGAAATTAGTCTCCGGCCAGCCGGCCGGCGTGCAGGTGATAGCCGACGGCAGAAATTCCAATACCGCGGCTACCGCCACCGGCTATGTCAACACCCTGGTAGAGTCGTTCAATGCCGATTGGCGCGCGGCGCATGGCGCGGATCCTGTGCCGTTGCGCGTTGTCAGCCGAGCTTGGTATAACCCCAATTTCGAAACGCGCTGGCACATGATTCCCGGTATGATAGCCACCTTGACCATGCTGCAAACGATGATGCTGACAGCGCTGTCGGTTGCGCGCGAACGCGAACAGGGCACTTTCGACCAATTGCTGGTGACACCTTACAGCTCATCGGAAATCATGGCGGGCAAGGCCTTGCCGTCCATGTTGATCGGTTTGGCGCAGGCGACGCTGGTCTTGTTGGTTGCACAGCTTTGGTTTCATATTCCGTTTGCGGGCTCCTATGTCACGCTTTACCTGGGGCTTGGCACCTTCCTGATCGCCGCCGTTGGCATAGGACTGCTGTTATCGGCAGTGTCGGCCACCATGCAGCAAGCCATGCTGTACACCTTCGTCGTATTGATGCCGTTCATGCTCTTGTCCGGTTTGACCACGCCTATCAGCAATATGCCGGAATCCTTGCAATACCTGACCCTGGTGAACCCGCTACGCCATGCGATTACGCTGGTGCAGCGAGTCTATTTGGAAGGCGCGCCGCTAGCTGTGGTGATGCCTTACATCATACCCTTGCTGTTGATCGGCGCCGTGACCTTGAGCGCAGCGACGGTATTGTTCCGCTATCGATTGAATTGAAGCCCGCTGGATGATGAACAAATGACGAACAAAGCAAAGATAAAGTTCGGGGCTGCCATTTGGCTGCTATGGCTGACCGGCTGCACCGTCGGGCCGGATTTTGAAAAACCTTCCGCTGATCCGCCCGGAAAGTGGGCCGATTTTCCTGCCGTAAAGCAGTATGAGCAGTCGGTGCTACCCAGCAAAATCCTGGAAGCCCCGCTTGAAAAGGAATGGTGGCGGCAATTCAACGATCGTTTATTGAGCACGTTGATTGAGCGTGCGATAAACAAAAATATGACGTTGCGTACCGCTTCGGCTTTGTTGGCGCAAAGCCGCGCGCTACGAGGCATTGCCAGTGCCGACCAGTTTCCGGGGTTGAACGGCAATGCCTCCTATTCCAGGCTTCAACCGAGTAAGAAAGGCATTCTGAACCTGTCGCAAGCGCTGGGTGGCGGTAGCAGTTTCGCGACATCCACCAACACCAGCATGGGGACCGCCGCAAACGGTACGGGAGCAGGTGCCATCGGCTTCCCGGCCGCCGGCGTGCAACCGTTCAATCTATATCAATACGGCTTCGATGCATCATGGGAGTTGGATTTGTGGGGACGCGTGCAGCGGGAGCTGGAATCGGCTGAAGCGGCTGTCGAAGCTTCCCGCGAGCAACATCACACCGCGCAGTTGAGCGTCATCGCCGAAGTCGCAAGAAACTATATTGAATTACGGCGCTTGCAAGGCAACCGCAATATTGCGACACAACAGCGCGACATTGCGCAGGAACAGCTACAATTGGCCGGATATAAGGCCGCACGAGGCTTGACGACCGATATAGATGTGGAAACCGCAAAAAACGGATTAGCCAATGCGCAAGCCCAACTGCCGCAGTTGGATCAGCAAATTGAGCAGACGCTTAACCAACTGAGCCTGCTGTTGAGCGAACAGCCGGGGATGTTGACGGCAGAACTGTCTACACCGCAGCCGATACCGGCAATTCCTGCGCAGGTGAATATCGGCTTACCCTCCGAGCTGGCCTTGCGCCGCCCCGATATCCGTGAGGCCCAAGCCAATCTGCATAAGGCATTGGCCAATATAGGCATGGCGACTGCGGACTTTTATCCGCGTTTTACCCTGTCCGGCAGTGCCGGTTTACAGGCCTTGCGGTTAAAGGATCTGGCTAATTGGTCGGCTTTACAATACGCGATAGGGCCGTCGATCATGTTGCCGATTTTTCAGGGCGGGCGCTTGGTATCTACACTGGAGTTGAGGCAGGCTGAACATCAACAGGCGGCTATCGCTTATCGCAACACGGTTTTGACGGCTTGGCATGACATTGATAATAGCCTGTCCGCTTATAATGAAGCGCAACGGCGCCAGCAAGCCTTGCTGGCAGCGTTACAGTCGAATACAGAGGCCTTGAATTTAAAGCAGCAACGTTATCGGCAAGGCGTGACGGATTTTTTGCCAGTGCTGCAAGCCAAGGCCGCGAGGTTGCAGGCCGAACAGAGCGAAATTGACGGCGCAAGCACCACTGCAACCAACATGGTCGCGCTTTACAAGGCGCTGGGTGGCGGTTGGCGGATGACGCAGGAGCAGGAAACTGGGGCAAACAAAATAGAGCATCATGAGGAGAAGAAATAAAATGAAAATGCTCTGCAGGTATAACGGGATCAATTAACCAAAAGTGCATGTTTGGGCTCAACCTGAACGCCCGTCCTGATCCAATTTGAACATCTGTTCTGATACTTTGCGAATTGTCAGAATTTCACCTAACATTGTTAATCAGCATTTAGTATTTAACAGTAAACAGCTCCATAATTGACTATATAAATTATTACATTGTTTCCTAAACTTTATTTGTTGGTGAACCGGTAAAAACCGATACTGAAAGTTGTAACTGTTAATCAGCTTGCAAATTTTGCCAATTCTTTTTAAAAACAGCCTCCAGATTTACAAGCTGGGCGTAATGGCATTGGGTACAAGATATTCTGAATCTTGTCTCCTGCGCCTTGAGTCAAAATTAGGTCCAATTGGAGTCATTGTAATCATCTTGAAAATTGTCATCATCATTGCTAGCCAGATAATCGTTACTATTATCATTGTTGTAAGCTTGTTGATCAGCATCATCGCCATAATAGTTTTTGATCACGGTTTGTTCGGTAAATTGCTCGCCGGAAGGTTGTTGCCCCAAGCCGAAAGAATGGTGACCCATCAAGTTTTCAATGCCTTGGAACAAAAACGATCCGGCCACCACTCCCGCAGCGGTGGTGGCAACATTACCGAGAAAGCTTGATCCACCGGCAAAGGCGCTTGCGCTGGTTTGTGGGGCATATTGGGGCACCTGGGAGCTACCGGTACTGGGAACTGGACTTGCTTTGACGGCTGGCTGCGACCAAGGATCGTTGCTTAGAAAACCACCTCTTTGTCCAGATTGACTGTTTTGCAACTGGTTCTGTAATTCATCGATACGGGCTTTTGCGCTATTTAGCGC
>JAQTLI010000362.1 GCA_028714995.1 Methylobacter sp.
GCGCAAAGTGGCTAATGATTTTAAAGAGAAAATGACCATTAAATTTGACCCGTTTTTACCGAAATGGAATTACGTTGCCATTCCATCCGCTAAGGCAATTTCTGGTGTTATTAAATTCTGATCCCTATGTAAGTGTTAGACAGCATTATTGCCTGGGGAAGCCCTGCCCCTACAAAGACAATCAGTAATTCTCAATATCTCGGGAATTCGGTACTTCCCGGCCATGCGGCGCACAAACTGCGCCGCAGCCTCAGGCTCGATGCCAACGGCTGTGACAAAGAGGGGATTCCGAGAAGTGCCACGAAGAACCTGTACGACATCAGTGCAAGATTCAACTCCCTTGAATGCAGTCTTGGCGATGCCAACTACTGGCGTGCCTCGGCCCAAGGCCTCATATAGGCGAGCTCCGAGACCCGGACGATCAACTGAAGATAGCCATACATAACCATCAACTACGACTATCTCCGGCAATGCGGGCAGCAGACTAAGCAGAGAGATGATGCAGGGCAACTCGCGGCGATAGAAATTACCGGGCTCATAAGGTTCCACAGCTTCAATGTCCCGTACGTAGGTTGAATGGGGTGTTTCGTCTTCCCATAACTCAGTTAAGACGCAGGCCGCACGCGCTCCTATATCTTTGTAGTCGACGTCTACGAACGCGATACTCACCGTGCTGCCTACCGTTAGCCAAAACCGGCAGCAAAAAGTGGCGAAGCGAATGAGCACCCCTTATTACTCTCCGAGATGATATCGTGGTTAGCCGTTGTATCCGACATTAAATGGTATCTTTCCTCCTAAAAAATCATTCAGGCTTTGCATCATTTTGCACTTTCCGGCATATAAAATCTTACAAAATTTACAGAATTAATATTATTTTTGGCACAGATGTTCAGTACATACAAAAGAGCTTCAAAATTTGCAGTTGCCAAGTTCCATCTTTTTGTTTTTTATAAATAGTTATTTTATTAACTGGAAAAACAATGTTGATCAGTGTAAAAAGTTGAAAGCCTTATTACATCTCAAGTCGACTCTTTACTTAAAATCGTGGATGAGTTGCTGATACATCTAAATTAAGGGGGGTATTACTTTGAGTGTGCAAACATTAAAACTGGATTGCGACTTACACGCGCCATTGACAGATGCGCAAGCGCTAGTTGAATCCGCGCGTTGCTATTTCTGCCATGATGCTCCTTGCATTGAGGCATGCCCGACTGAAATCAATATTCCTCAGTTTATCAGGAAAATATCGACTGGCGCCGTGATGAGTGCGGCTCGAAATATTTTGACTGAAAATATCATGGGGGGCACTTGCGCTCGCGTGTGCCCTGTCGAAACCTTGTGCCAAAAGGCGTGCGTGCGAAATAAGGCTGAAGATAAGCCCGTCGAAATAGGACTGCTTCAGCGCTTTGCGACGGATGCCTATTTTAAGAAAAACCAGGGATTTGGCGTTAGGCAGAAGTCCACGCAAAAAAAAGTTGCACTCGTGGGTGCGGGGCCTGCAACGCTTTCTTGCGCGCACAAACTGGCAAGTCTTGGTCATGAATGCGTGATTTATGAGGCGAAGACAAAGCCTGGCGGTCGCAATGAATACGGCCTTGCTCCCTATAAAATGACAGATGAGTGGGCTCAGGACGAAATTGCTCACATACTTTCGATAGGCGGAATTACGATTAAGTCCGGCGTGATTCTTGGACGTGACATCGGTATCACTGAACTCAGATCCCAATTTGATGCTGTGTTTTTGGGTATCGGGCTTGGAGGCTTTAATAGGCTTGGCATCAGTGGAGAGGATCTTCCGTTTGTCCATGATGCGGTTTCGACTATTGAACAGATCAGACAAGCGCCAAAAAATGTAAAAGTAGCAGACACTGTCGTGGTCATAGGTGGCGGAAGTACGGCCATTGATATCGCCGTCGAAGCCAGGATTCTTGGTGCTCGCGATGTGACGATTGCTTACCGGAGAGATGTGACTTCGATGCGTGCCACTTATGTCGAAAGAGAACTGGCGCAAACCCAGGGCGTAAAAATTTCTGAAAACTTAACGCCAGTTAAAATTAACTCAAACCAAACGATCGAGTTTGAGCGCGCGGGGAGTTCCGAAAAAGTTACCCTACCTTGCAGGCAAGTCTTTTTAGCCATTGGCCAAACCCTTTTGGAAGACGCCATCATGCCATCCATTGAAGTCAAATCAGGCAAAATCATGATCGATCAAAACCACATGACAACCATGCGTGGATTTTTTGCAGGTGGAGATTGCATCAACGGCGGCTCACTTACGGTCAGAGCGGTGCAGGACGGAAAGCTTGCCGCTGGTGCGATCGATAGATTTCTAAGAAGTGGAGAAAATGTATGAGCATTGATTTAAGAACTAATTGCGCCGGCATTAAATCGCCTAATCCGTTTTGGCTTTCTTCAGCTCCGCCTACTGACAAAAAATACAATGTCGAGCGTGCCTTTAAAGCTGGCTGGGGTGGCGTTGTCTGGAAGACGCTCGGGGAGGATCCGCCCGTTGTCAATACCTGCTCGCGCTATGGGAGCCTAAACATAGGCGCCCAAAAAATGCTGGGCTTTAACAACATCGAGCTTATTTCGGATAGACCGCTTGAAGTCAATCTTCGTGAAATCAAAGAAATCAAACGTGAGTGGAAAGATAGAGCCGTCGTTGTGTCGCTCATGGTTCCTTGTGAAGAGCAAAGCTGGAAAAACATATTAAAAAAAGTCGAAGACACTGAAGCGGACGGGATTGAGCTAAACTTCGGCTGCCCCCACGGCATGAGTGAACGCGGGATGGGGTCGGCTGTCGGGCAAGTTCCTGAGTACATCGAGATGGTAACCAAATGGTGTAAGGCATACACGCGCATGCCAGTATTGGTAAAACTCACGCCCAATGTCACGGATATCAGGCTTCCAGCGAGAGCAGCTAAACGTGGCGGAGCTGACGGGATTTCACTGATTAATACGATCAATTCGATTACCTCAGTGGATCTTGATCTGATGGCACCTACCCCAACGGTTGGCGGAAAAGGCACCCATGGTGGCTATTGCGGCCCCGCTGTAAAGCCAATCGCGCTCCACATGGTGGCCGAAATATCTCGCGATCCTGAGACTCACGGAATTCCCGTTTCTGGAATTGGGGGCGTTTCAAACTGGAGAGATGCAGCCGAGTTTTTAGCCCTGGGTTCGCGTAACGTTCAAGTTTGTACGGCTGCCATGCATTACGGCTTTACAATTGTCGATGAAATGATTGAAGGTTTAACCGAATGGATGGCATCTAAAGGCTACATGCGCTTAGATGATTTTATCGGTAAAGCCATCCCGAATATGACGGATTGGCAAAACCTGGATCTCAACTTTAAGACAATTGCTCATATTGATGATAGCAAATGCATTGGTTGTGGGCTTTGCTATATCGCCTGCGAAGATACAGCCCACCAAGCGATCTCTGCTTTAGGCGATCACAAGTACAGAGTGATCGAAACAGAGTGTGTAGGTTGCAATCTCTGTCATCATGTATGCCCAGTGCTTGAATGTATTACGATGAAATCGCAAGAGACTGGAAAGCCCTATTTAAATTGGACAAAGCATCCAAACAATCCAAGGGCAGTCAAATAATTTAGCGACTAGCTCCCATCGCAAACGACACACGCCAGTGTGTGCTTCCATATCAATAGTGTTCGATAAAGTCTAAGCTCTTTTCAGTGTAAAACTTTGGACTTGATCTGATTCTTGTAAAGAATTACTGCAAAAACAACGTCTAGTAGATGGCTAAGTGTTACAAAACTCCGTGATTTGTCTGCTTTATGACATCGTTCAGGACTGGCTTTTGTATTCAATCACTTGTAAGGAATTGCCGCAGAGGTATTGGGACTTGGCTTAACACACTGATAGTGCATCGAAATAGGTTCGTTTGTAGGTTGGCCCCATTCTTGATTGTCTTATTTTGCT
>JAQTLI010000363.1 GCA_028714995.1 Methylobacter sp.
AACCGGCATGCCCAGGGCATCACAGAGCGCGTGAATCTTACAGCCAAAGCCTCTTTTGGAGCGTCCAAGGCTTCATCCTCTGCTGTACTGTTTGCTGCCCCAGCAGCGCAGGCATGCGCCCTAATCATCGAACCATCCATAGAAACATCCTGTAAATCAGCATGTTCAAAAAAATGGCCCAGCAGTTTCTCCCATGCGCCATTTGCATACCAACGCGAAAATCGCTTGAAGACGCTGTTCCACTTGCCATGCGCTGGCGGCAATACCTACAGCGGTGACCCCGAACGCAATATCCACAAGGATACGCTAATAAATAGCCTGCACGTATCGGGTAAGCCAACATGAATCCCCGGTAGCTTCTTTAAATTTGGTAATAGTCTTACCCACTCTTCATCACTTAACTCTATTCTGTTCATGCCATCCAAAATGGTAAATTCTACCTGATTGCTGAAACATCAACAGAACCTAGTTATTCTTCCTTATTCTGGGCGCGACAGCACTGTTCTTTTTAGCTGCGGCAATTAAGGTCTGACACTGACTATCCTTTCCCAAACCCAATTCAATCCAGGGAATGATCGCCGCGACTGGAGTCAATAGTGCGCCCAGGGCAAGGGAAGCGGTGGTTCGCGCAGCCAGGTATTTGGGGTCCGGATAGACGGTAGGATCTTTGAACGGCCCCTTGACGATCAGCGGCGCCTGCACGTTCAATATGCTAGCAGTCTTGGGATGAGCGGTCAGGTGCAGATCGAGTGTCTCGTCGCGCAGATTGATCTCCCCTTTGCCAACGATATTGCTTTCGGTGGTGTCCATTACCAGCGGTTGAGTCCTCATGAGTCCTTGAGTTACGCCGAAGTCTGCGATGATGCAGCGAATCGGGATACTCGGATCCTTGGTCAGCGCCAAAGCAAACGACTTGGCTATATCGAGATCGATTAATTCGACCAGCAGCTTACTGACGCGGCCATTTTCCATGATGATTGCCACATCGCCATCGGCATAACCCAGCATCTCCGCCACCGAGTTGCCGGTTGCGGCAAGATTCGCTCGTCCGAGAAACGTGCCTTCGCTTTGCGCCGCAAAACGGGTATTGGCCAAGAGTCTCTTGAAAGGAACCTTATGTATTTCAAGATCCGCCTTCGTCACAATCTTATCTTGTTGTGCGTTAAGGATGATGTTGGAGGTAATCTGGCCGATGTCGATGCCGAAGTTCAATGGGTCCAGACGCAGCTTGCCATGATCCAGTTGCAGATGGGCCGCGAACTCATCGATCGGTAAGTTGGGAGTGATGATGTTTTTGCTCTGAAATTTGACGTCGGCATCGCCGGTACGGAGAGCCTTGAGATCGTAAGGTTTATCGGGAAGTATGCGGTTGCTTTCAGTTTTCTCGGGCGTCGGTTCGGCACCTAGGAAACCGGCGAGATCCTTGAAGTCGAGCTTCTTCGAAGCGAGATCCGCTTGCAGAAATGGCCGCTCGTTTCGCGTGGTATAGACGATACTGCCGGATAGATCGCTGCTGCCGACAAAACCTTGAAAGTTCTTCAATATCCATTGTTCTCCTTCGCGCGTCAGATGGCCTGAGAGCTTATAGGGCGGCGTCTTCGGAAGCGACACACCGATAACGGGATAGAATTCGGAGAGATCGGAACCCTGCACCGTATACATCAAATCAGGGCCTTGGAATTGAACGGGATCTTTCAGCGTCCCTTTTGCCATTACTTTGGTATTACCGAAGGCGATCTCTATATCGATAGGATAGGGTGCCAATTTCTCTCTCAAGCTTAAGATGGAGCCAGCTGTAACTTGCACTACCAGCCTCGCTTTCTCAAAATGACCTTGACCCCGCACCTCGATGATCTGTCGTTTGGCCGTGTCCACGCCGGTCGAAACCACAAGATTAGCCTCTGTCTTCGGATCAAGATAGACGAGATTGCCGTCATCGATAGTCAACAGGCCGATTTTTGGGGATTCGGTTGACTTACCCTGTTTTACCTTTTCGGAGGTACCGAAGATCCAGTTGGTTTTTCCTTCGGTATTCTTTTCCAAGACAAGCCGAGGCTTTGACAAGCGAATCTCCGGCAATACCACCTGGCGATCAAGGAGGTTCTTAAGTCGAATACTGAACTCGATACGATCGAGGTTGAGCATCTCCGGTCGGCTGCCCCAAGATGTGTTGGCCAATTCGATTTGATTCATGGTAATGCGCGGCGTCATCGAGACATCGACGGATAGATCGCCGTGAATGGCAAAACGTCGGTCCAGCACCTTGCTGACCATCGACGATATCGGGTTCCTGAGCCAATTCCAGTCGAAGAAAGCCGCCAGCAGAACGCCGGCGACGACCAGTACCGCAATGGCAATGCCTGCCCACTTCAAGATACGGCGCATCGTTCCTCCCGAATTGTCTGAAAAATTCAGCGAATTGGCGTTTGCGCTGAACTGTAACGTTTTCGGACTCTAATACCAGTTATGCCCAGGCAATCTAACGATACTCTCGGAGTCCGACTGCGATACCCGATCTTCTATATGAATCAAGGATTCCGCTCCCTCTGGAAAGCCACGTCATCGTTAATTGCCACCGGTTTCAACCATCGATTAACTCATATATGCAGAAGCGATTAATGTGGTGCGTCCGGTAATGGCTAAACGGTATGATTTATATGTAATCTTATCTCATACCTTAATATGTATGTCATCCATTTCTTTAACCACTAAAATCACAAAATAGTTTGATAGCCTTTTTTCTGCTTGGCATCGCGTAACTTTTGCCCGGCGTTTATAGCTTCTCCCTCGGTATCAAACCAATCCTTGCATACAGTCCCCGGCGAACCCGCCCTATTCTCGAACCACAGACCAATCACCGAATATGCCAGGCGTAACGAACATCTGATAAAACCGGTGCAGATTTTTGTCCGGATCGTGCCGTTCCAGGTAAATGTGATTCATAGTTCACCTCAAATATCCGCCACCAATTTTGGGCCTATAATCCCTGGCTGCCTTCCATGACGGCCCCATTGAGACAACAACCCCGTTTTTTCTCAAAAAATAGACCATTAGTAATTGCAGATTACTATTGGCCAGCATACTTATAAAGTGTTGTACGAGAAACTTTATAGCGCTCGGCAACATTGGTGATATTGACTGACGGATCGCGCATTAACGCCTTAACTTCTCGAATCTGCTTTTCATCAAGCGCCGGTTTTCTTCCGCCTTTCCTACCTCTGGCTCTCGCTGCAGTCAGACCGGCATGGGTACGTTCGCGAATTAGATTTCTTTCAAATTCAGCCAAAGCCGCAAAAACATGAAAAGTCAGTTTGCCGTCGGCATTGGTGGTTTCAATCTTCTCTGTCAGGCTTTCAAAGCCAATGCCATCACGTTCAAGTTCGGCGACAATCCGCACCAGGTCGGGCAACGATCGCCCCAATCTATCCAATCGCCAAACCACCAATGTATCCCCCTGCCCTATCGGCGATCTTGGCTGATCCACAATTCAAGTTTTTGTTTCTGATAAGGAAGTGTAACTGTTCCACATAATCGATAACCGGTCGGGAATGTGGCCAATTGTTTCGGCATGCTCGGATCGTAACTTCCGGAATCGAGGTCGATTCCCACCATGGCCGAGTTTAAAGTCTCGGGCGTCAGATGATCCAGTATTGGTTCAGTAGAAGGTCGATCCTGTAAAAGAGGAAAGCCGAGCGGCACAGCTTGAAGGATGAGCGCGATGCCGGGAATGTTGTATAAACCAAGGAACCTCTGTCCCTGATGAATTCCGCAAGAATCAGCCAATTGAGTCAGTTTGAAATAGCTATCCCGGGTTTCTCGATCCACCCGAAACGTTCCCAAGGGAGGTATGGTGATGGCCTCGGTCTGCTCCGGCAAAGGGCGATGCAAGCGGTAGGGCGCCCGAAAGCCGTTTGTCAGGACCTGGGAAGTGACTATC
>JAQTLI010000364.1 GCA_028714995.1 Methylobacter sp.
AAGTGAAGCTCCACTCAAGCAGGCGTTAAATATTAAATGCTCCGGTATAACGCCAGATATTGTTTGGCACTTTGTTGCCAGGAGAAATCTTTTTTCATGCCATTAGCTTGCAGTTGTTTCCAGATATCAGGGGAACTATACAAAATTATTGCCCGTTTGATGGCTTCAAGCAAAGTGCCGGGGCTAGCTTCGTTGAAAACAATGCCGGTAGCCGATTTATTGGCAATTGTTTCCGGCAAGGTATCAATAACAGTATCAGCCAAGCCTCCGGTTTTTCTGACGACAGGAATGGTGCCGTAGCGTTGGCTATACATTTGATTCAAGCCGCAGGGTTCAAAACGTGACGGCATCAAAAATATATCCGCACCAGCTTCGATAAGATGAGCCAGAGACTCGTCATAGCTTATGGTTATCGCTATTTTGTCGGGGTATATATGAGCAAGATTCTGTAAGCTGTGTTCAAATTCATGCTCGCCATTGCCGAGTAATACAAATTGTAATGGCATGTCGATCATATCAGGAAGACATTCTATGAGCAGGTCTATGCCTTTTTGCTCAACCAACCGACTGATCAGTCCGAAAACGGGAATATCACCATTAACCGGAAGCGACAGTTTTCTTTGTAATTCGGATTTGTTGAACTGTTTTTTAGCGAGTGATTTTGCGCCATATTGCTGACTGATATAGGGGTCTGTCTCGGGGTTCCACTGGTCGAGATCAATCCCGTTAATAATGCCGCTTAGAACTTCTTTCCGATAAGTTAACAGCCCTTCAAGTCCATAACCCAAAGCGGGCGTTTGAATTTCCAATGCGTAGGTTGGGCTAACAGTGGTAATTCGATCGGCGTAGGCCAAGCCACCTTTAATGAAAGAAAGCATACTGTGAAATTCCAGTCCATTGGAATGTAATAACTGGCCTGGCAGGTTTAGTGAGGCCGCGATGATGCCGGGGAATAAACCCTGGTAAGCCATGTTGTGTATGGTAAATACCGTCGCCGGCCTGTCGTGCTCAAGGGATAGTAATGCCGGAACCAAACCGCTTTGCCAGTCGTTACAGTGGACTATATCGGCTTTCCAGTCCAGATGTGCCCTGTTCATCGCAACTTCAACGGCAATACGACAAAATAAAGCAAAGCGTTCAGCATTGTTAGACCAGGGATTGCCCTGTTCATCAACATAAGGGTTACCCGGATAATCAAAATATTCAGGGCAATCAACTAGCCAGACAATAACTCCGGCTTCAGGCATATGAGTTTCAAGAATGTCAACAGCTCTGTTATCAACACGCAGGGAACAAAGATAACGGACATCCTCATTGGTTTTTAAAGACTGATAATTGGGTATGATCAGTCTTACATCTTGTGATAATTCAGCCAAAGCTTTGGGCAGACTGCCGGAAACATCACCCAGGCCTCCGGTTTTGATCAAGGGATGAGCTTCACTGGTAACAAAAAGTACTTTTTTCATGTGTTTTATTTCGATTCTTTACAGCTTTAAGATCACTGCTCCTAATGGCGGCAAGGTAAGACTGATAGAGTGGGGTAGATTCATCCAAGCAGTCGGTTCTGATAACGCTGCGCCATTGCCGGTGTTGCTGCCGTCATAATAACTGGAATCGGAATTAAAAATTTCGGTATAGACGCCCGCTTCAGGTACCCCGATTCTGTATTTCTCTCTGGTTACCGGGGTAAAGTTGAGTACGATGATTAAATCTTCATGCTCGGTCTTGCGTCGATAACTGATGATGGATTGCTGGACATCATGGCAATCAATCCATTCAAATCCATGATGATCAAAATCATGTTGGTACAAAGCCGGATGCTTTTTATAAAGATAATTCAGATCTTTTATGAGTGTTTGTACTCCCTGGTGATGCGGGTAGTCCAGAATATACCAGTCTAAGGCCTTGTTAAAGTTCCATTCCGTGCCTTGTCCGAACTCACAACCCATGAACAGCAGTTTTTTGCCCGGATAGGTATACATAAAGGTGTAGAGCAGTCGAAGATTGGCGAACCGCTGCCATTCGTCACCGGGCATTTTATTGATGAGGGAGCCTTTGCCGTGAACGACTTCATCATGGGAAAAAGGCAGGCAAAAGTTTTCGGTAAAGGCGTAGAGCATTCCGAAAGTGAGCTGATCGTGATGGTATTTGCGGTGGATAGGTTCCTGGCTCATATAGGCAAGTATGTCATGCATCCAGCCCATATTCCATTTCATGGAAAAGCCTAAGCCCCCGGTCCAGGTCGGACGGGTTACTTGCGGCCAGGATGTGGATTCTTCAGCCATCATGACCGTGCCGGGGTGCTGATCGTGAGTAATGGCATTAAGTTCACGCAGAAAATCGATGGCTTCCAGATTCTCGTTACCGCCATGAATATTGGGAATCCAATCATTATCATTACGGGAGTAATCCAGATACAGCATGGATGCAACGGCATCGACTCTTAAGCCGTCAAGATGAAATTCTTCCAGCCAAAAAATGGCACTGGAAAGTAAAAAGTTTTTAACTTCATTACGGCCATAGTTATAAATTAACGTGCCCCAATCGCGGTGCTCGCCTTTACGCGGATCTTCATGCTCATAAAGCGCGCTGCCATCAAAACGGGCCAGGGCGAAACTGTCCTTGGGGAAATGAGCGGGCACCCAATCCAGAATAACACCTATGCCATTCTGGTGGCAGGTATCGACAAAATAGCGAAAATCATCGGGTGTTCCGTGGCGACTGGTTGGGGCAAAATAGCCTGTTGTTTGATAACCCCATGATGCATCCAGAGGGTGTTCGGTCACCGGCAATAATTCAACATGGGTAAAGCCCATTTCCTTAACATAGTCTACGAGTTGTACGGCGAGTTCACGGTAGGTGAGAAAATTGCCCAGTTTATCCCGCCGCCAGGAGCCAAGATGAACTTCGTAGAGGGACATGGGCTCATGTAACCAATTATGGCTGGGTCGATGAGTCATCCACTGACTGTCTTTCCAGGTATGGTTTTTTTCCTCGACGACAATTGACGAGGTGTTTGGACGAAACTCAAACTGCTGTCCATAGGGATCTGTTTTTAAAAGAACCTCGTTAGTATAGCGGTTTAATATTTCAAATTTATAGTAGCAGCCGGCTTTCAAACCCGGGATAAATATTTCCCAGATACCACTGCTACCCAGGCTGCGCATAGCATGGCAACGACCGTCCCAGAGATTAAAATCACCAACCACACTGACTCGTCCAGCATTGGGTGCCCAGACAGTAAATAAGACACCTTCTATGTCATCAACGCTATGTAAATGAGCGCCTAGTTTTTGATAAATATGCCAGTGTTTACCTTCTCTGAATAAATGCTGGTCAAATTCCGGCAATTGCGTTACAAAATCATAGGGGTCATAGTCTTCGTGGCTGTGGCCATTTTTATCGATCCATGACAGTTTATAATGTGCTGGTAATTCTTCTTTTTCGGCGTAGTATTCGAAAAAATCCGTATCAGGTATTCGCTGTAAAGTAGCGCCACCATCACTAATACGAACTGATTCTGCGTAAGGAAGATAAACTTTAATTTGGATTTTATTGTTGTTTTGATGGCGTCCCAAAAATGAAAAAGGATCATGATGCCTGGCCTCCATGATCTTTATAGAATCAGGATCAAGCGTGTTGTTAGATTGCTTTTTCACTATGAATAGCCTCAGCCTAGTAGGATAATGATTCAGTGAATATTACCAAACACGTCAATAGTTGTCAGTCTATTCCACAGGGAGATGAAAAATGTCAGAGTCAAGTAATCAAAAACAAGATCGTTTTGTCAGTCATTTAACTCGAAATACAATCGCATTGATATTGGCCGGTGGGCGTGGGTCCAGGTTGAAGGATATGACTGAATGGCGCGCCAAGCCCGCTGTGCCGTTCGGTGGCAAGTTTCGCATTATTGATTTTCCATTGTCC
>JAQTLI010000365.1 GCA_028714995.1 Methylobacter sp.
GCATGAGCCACTTTGCGACCTTTTCGCGGCGCTTTATCATAGAGATGCAGGTGCGCTTGCGGAATGCATAACACTTCCTCTTTCTCAGGAAGACCACCGATAAAATTGACCATCGCCGCTTTGCCGACCGATGTTGTTGCACCCAAAGGCAGATCCAGAATCGCGCGCAAATGATTTTCAAACTGGCTGGTTTCAGCGCCTTCAATCGTCCAGTGACCTGAATTATGTACGCGTGGCGCGAACTCATTGACCAGCAGCTGACCGTCTATTTCAAATAATTCCAAAGCCAGCACGCCAACATAATCCAGCGCTTCCATTAAGCGCGAAACGTAAGATTCGGCTTGGCTCTGCATGGCATCATGATCACGACATTCGGAAACCCGCAGTATGCCGCCGCGATGCAAGTTCTCAGATAACGGGTAGAAAACAATAGCGCCCGAAACACTCCGTACGGCGATGATAGACACTTCCCTGTTAAACGGAACGAAGGCTTCAACAATGGCCGGCACCCCTTGCAACAGTTCCCAGGCCGCTTTTAAATCATCCGCTGATTTAAGCAGGGACTGGCCTTTGCCGTCATAGCCCTGGGTGCGGCTTTTTAAGATGGCGGGATAGCCAATGGTGGCCATGACCTGTTCCAGGCTTTCAAAACTGTCCAACGCCGCATAAGCCGGAGTAGGAATGCCAATGTCGCGGAAAAAGGTTTTTTCGATCAACCGATCCTGTGCCACGGCCAGGGCTTTCGGTGAAGGATATACCTGAGTATGTGCTGACAGAAACTCCGCGACTTCTGCCGGAACATTCTCAAATTCGTAAGTGACCACATCGGCGCGTTCCGCCAGCTGCGCCAGCAATTTCGGATCGTTGTAGTCGCCAATTAGAGGCTCACCCAGCTTGTTTGCACAGGCATCGGCGGACGGATCAAGAAAGATAAAATCCAGCCCTAATGGCGTGCCCGCCAGCGCTATCATTCTGGCAAGCTGACCTGCGCCCAATACACCTACTATCATAAATCGTCCTCTGCACGTGGATCCGAATGCGCAAGTACCGATTCGGTTTGCTCACTTCTGAAATTTTGTAATGCGCCCTTATACTGGACATGTTTGTTACTGATGATGGCGGCTGCCAATAAAGCCGCGTTGATCGCGCCCGCTTTTCCTATCGCCAGCGTACCGACCGGAATACCGGCGGGCATTTGTACAATGGACAACAGGGAATCCATGCCATTCAGGGCTTTGGACTGCACTGGAACACCCAACACAGGTACGGCGGTTTTCGCTGCCGTCATACCCGGCAAATGCGCCGCGCCGCCAGCGCCTGCGATGATCACTTCCAGGCCTTTAGTCTCAGCCGTTTCAGCATAATCGAACAGTTTATCCGGTGTACGGTGAGCCGAGACCACTTGGACCTCATGCGGGATGCCAAGACGCTCCAGCGTTTCCGCTGCAAAACGCATGGTTTCCCAATCAGAGGTCGAGCCCATGATGATGCCAACCAGTGCTGTCATGTGTTACTCCTTTCAGTATCAAAATAATCTGGACGAATATAAGCCGCGTAGTATCGCATAAATGTCATAGCGATGTTTAACGCTAAAAACTGCCTTATAAGGCATAATTCAATATCGTTATACTCGCCCAAACAAAACCGATTTTTGTAATTACCAAGCTTATTGCGGTATAGCTTTTCCAAACTGTTTTTTCCTGAAATTTTGATCAAATACGGCTCGAACAGAAAACTGGTCTTGCCAATAGCGTTCTAGCCATCTTCCGTATCAATTCCAGCCTGTTCGGTAATGCTTTTAGAAAATGTCTTTTTGACTTTAACGCCCAGTTCAACAAAACTGCTGGCCTGATTGATCAAATTTCCGCGGCCATGGGTTAGTTTACTCATGACGCTGTCATAGGTCGTGTGGACGGTGCTTAACTGCTTGCCCAGTTTATCGAGGTCTTCAACGAAACCGCATATCTTGTCATAAAGGCTGCCTGCCTTATCCGCGATAGCTCGGGCATTTTCATTCTGGCGTTCGTAACGCCAGATATTTTCGATAGTGCGCAAAGTGGCTAATAACGTAGTCGGCGTGACCACGATTATTTTATGCTCGAAGGCATCGGTAAACAGGCGCTCATCGGCCTGAAAAGCGGCTATGAAAGCGGCTTCGATAGGCATAAACAACAACACAAAGTCCAAAGACCTGATGCCCTTTAAGCCGGAATAGTCCTTGCTGCTCAAACCCTTGATGTGCTCCCGCACCGCTTCCGTATGCTGTTTTAATGCAGTGATGCGTTCCTGATCATCCTCTGTTGAACAGTAACGCTCATAAGCCAGCAAGGACACCTTGGAATCGATAATGACATCCTTATCCTCGGGCAAACGGACGATCACATCCGGCTTGAACAGCCTGTTATTCTCATCCCGGAATGCGCCTTGGGTCTCATACTCGATGCCTTTACGCAGCCCTGATTTTTCCAGCACTTTTTCCAGGATCATTTCGCCCCAGTTGCCCTGTGTTTTTTTGTCGCCTTTCAAGGCGCGGGTCAGGTTAAGCGCTTCCTGATTCATTTGCGCGGTATCGCGCCGCAACGAAACGATTTCCTCACGTAAGGAAATGCGGTCCTTGTTTTCATTGTCATAAACTGTGTCTATGCGTTGCTTGAACTCGCCTAACTGTTCCCTTAGCGGCGTGACGATATGATCCAGGCTGGTTTTATGATGTTCAGTGAATTGTTTGCTTCGGTCATCGAAAATCTTGCCGGCCAGGTTTTCAAAATGGGTGTTCAGGCGTACTTCTGCATCCAACAACAGCTTCAATTTTTCCGCCGCATTTTTCATCTGCTCGTCCATGCGGGTTTGCAATTGCGCATTCTGGGTTTTGGTTTCTATAAACAGCTGCTGCAACTGTTGCAACTCGGTTTCCTTGGTTTGCAACTGTTTTAGTTTTTCTTCCGAGACAGCAAGATCAGTCGAGAGTTGCTGGATAATGGTTTTATCTTTGCCAGCCAGAAGGCGCATTACTAATGCGCCGACCAGCAAGCCACACAAACCAAGAACCCATGGTGGAATAGTATTTATAAAGTCCAAGCCAATTCCTGATTCGGGTTACAAACGATTAAATATGGCTTCAGCCGTATCCAGCGTTTTTTCCAGGTCTTCATCGCTGTGCGCGGCTGAAACAAAACCGGCTTCAAACGCTGAGGGCGCCAAATAAACACCTTCCTCCAGCATGGCATGGAAAAAGCGTTTGAATAAGTTTTGGTCACACTGCATGACTTGGGCAAACGTAGATACCTGTTCTTCTGCACTGAAAAACAGGCCGAACATGCCGCCCACCGTATTGGTCGACAGAGCTATGTCCGCCTGATTAGCGCGAGCCTTCAAACCTGACGTCAGTTTTTCGGTTTTTGCAGTCAACGCTTGGTAAAAACCGGGCTGGTCGATTAATTCCAGCGTTTTTAAACCGGCAGCCATGGCGACTGGATTACCCGAAAGCGTACCCGCCTGATAGACAGGGCCGAGCGGAGCAAGACACTCCATGATCTTACGCGAGCCGCCAAAGGCGCCGACCGGCATGCCGCCGCCGATGATTTTACCCAGCGTGGTTAAATCGGGTTTAACGTTATAAAGCCCCTGCGCACCGCTCAGGCCGACTCTAAAACCGGTCATGACTTCATCGAAGATCAGCACGCTGTTGTACTGATCGCAGACCTGACGCAAGGTTTCCAGAAAACCGGGTACAGGCGGAATGCAGTTCATATTGCCAGCGACCGCCTCAACGATAATGCAGGCGATCTGTTCACCTATTTCGGCAAACAGGGCCTCGATCGACGCACTGTCGTTATAAGTCAGGGTAATGGTATTTTCAGCAACGGCTGCCGGTACGCCGGGAGAGCTGGGCACGCCAAAGGTTAAAGCACCGGAACCGGC
>JAQTLI010000366.1 GCA_028714995.1 Methylobacter sp.
ATTAAACCAAGCTGATAAACCATCACCCAAACCGTGTATTTCACCTAGTTTTGGAGTGGCTGCAAGGGGCATCGAATTCAAATAAGCCAGTGCAATTTGTCGCCTCATTTCACGGGTATCCGGCCCCAACATATAGGTACGAATCGATGCACTAACCATCTGACGAATCTTTTCTATTATCGAGTCGGTAATGCCATCTGGCGAATGACGGTACTTTTCCAACTGTGTAGCCAATGTACTGCCACCCGGCACATTAATATTCGCGCCCAGTTTTTTTGCCATCATTTGCAAACCGGCAAATCCCAAACGATCCCATTCAATCGCGGGATTAATGTTGATATGATTTTCGTCAAGCAACTCCCTGTTCTCTATAAAGAGCAATGTATTCAATACTAACGGAGGAATAGCCTCAAAATTCGGATAGCCGTAAGTAGGATAAGCAGCACTAAACATAGGCTGATTTGAATGATCAATGACACGAAGTCCAGCTTGAACTTTTTCTTTATAGGGTGGAAACAACCCGAAATCGTCAACTAACCGGGTCATCATCGGCGAAAAATCGGCCTGGGCTGTAATTTTAAAGCCGGACTTCTGCAAGCGCGCAATCTCGTCTGGTAATAGGGTGTAGCCGAGCCGTTGATCGTAAGGCCCATGATCAGGAAAACGGATGGATAAACTGGCTCCAGATTTAAGACTAAAACCTAATTGTTTGTTTATCGCAGAAAGGTAACGTGCCTGATATTTAGAGGTTTGCACCTCTTCTCTCACAATCTTGGCAAATACGATCCCAATTCCAATCAGTCCGATCAGAATAATGAGCATCAATAGTCGGCTAATTTTCCTTTGCATTACTCGCTATTTACTCCGAAGACGTGACAGATTCCCCGTCCTTTTAGCGGCATACAAAGCAATTGAACGGAATTATTCAAACATTCTGCCTTGAGTATTAACATTAAATTGTACATCTCTTTGGTTAAATTTACAGCAGGCAAGTTCGATACAAAAGAACATGCTGTGTAGACAATTATAACCATTAGTCAACAACAATGGTAATTGAAAGGCCATTAACCAGAAAAATAATCACCTTTATCTTAAATTACCATATACCCATAAGCCATGCATTTTAAGCCTTTTATATCAATTTATTGTGAAATTACAATTAATTGAGCTACCAAACCGCTTCATAATACTGTTCAACTCCCCCTACATTTAAGGAGTACTCATATTAAGAAACTAAAATAGAGATTTTTATCGTTCCATGCTTCTGGACAATTGCCCCATGCATTGCTTTTTCCTCTATCAATGTAGTCGTAACTTCCTGTGCCATGTAGTCGAACAGGGGAATGTTGTCTGAATGCTTCCGCGCATAATCTCCGCACACCAAACCCGTTCATGTATAATTCAGCACCATGAGCATTATAAGAAAACTTGCATCACAAACAGCGATCTACGGCATCAGCAGCATTTTCGGCCGGTTCCTCAACTACCTGTTGGTGCCGCTGTATACCTATTACTTCACGGCAGCGGAATACGGAGTGGTGTCGGAATTTTATGCCTATGCCGGCTTCTTTTCCGTGTTGCTGTTATTCGGTTTTGAAACCGGCTATTTCCGTTTTCGTGACAAGGAACATTCAGGCCGCGACGTAGCTTATTCAACCGCATTAATCTTCGTGGTGCTGATCAATCTGGGCTTCTTCCTGGGCATAGTGTTGATCAACACGCAGCTTTCAGCAGCGCTGAATTACGCCAATCACCCGGAATACGTGTTGTGCTTTAGCATGATTTTAATCCTGGACGCTATTGCCGCCATTCCGTTTTCCCGTCTAAGGGCGGAAGATAGGGCCTTCCGTTTTGCCGGCATCAAGATCATAGAGATACTTCTAACAGTGCTGCTAAGCTTGTTTTTCATCATCTACTGCCCCAAGGTCTACGCAGAAAACCCTCAGTCATGGATAACGCTGGTCTACAACCCGGCTATAGGCATAGGTTATATCTTCATCGCCAACCTGATAGCCAGCGTATTCAAATTTTTATTGCTTGCCCCCCAGTTATCCGGGCTTGCCTGGGGCTTTGACCGCGAACTGTTTGGCCGAATGGTTCGTTATTCGCTGCCGATGGTAGTGATCGGTTTCGCCGGGATCATCAACGAAATGCTCGATCGTGCACTATTAAAATACCTGTTGCCCTACGACACGCAGACCAACATGAAGATGCTGGGTATTTATAGCGCCTGCTACAAGCTCTCTATTCTGATGTCACTGTTTATTCAGGCCTTCCGCTATGCCGCAGAGCCATTTTTCTTTGCCTATTCAGACAAGAGCGATGCCCGCAATATTTACGCGGCAGTACTCAAGTTTTTTGTCATTTTCTGCGTATTCATCTTCCTGCTGGTGACCTTATTTATCGATTTCTTTAAATATTTTGTCGGCGACGAGTTTCGCGCAGGCCTTGAAGTCGTGCCGATTCTTTTGCTTGCCAATTTATGCCTGGGTATTTATGTAAATCTGTCCATTTGGTATAAACTCACTGATCGCACCTTGATGGGGGCCTTCGTATCCCTGGCTGGAGCGACACTAACTATCGTGCTCAATGTCTGGTGGATACCCATACTGGGTTACGTGGGCTCTGCATGGGCGACGTTGGCCTGCTATGGCAGTATGGCTGTCGTGTCGTATTTGCTGGGACGAAAATATTATCCCGTGGATTACGATGTCAAACGAGTGATCGGTTATATCGGACTGGGCGTCGGTTTGTACTTTGCTCATGGACAACTGTTGATGACTATTAACTGGCAACCATGGCTATTGGCCAGTGCCTTGATAACGCTTTACATCCTGGTTACTGCGCTTTTCGAGGGTCGTCAAATAGCTGTAAAAATCAGGCGTTAATATAGAGGATGCAGGAATGTTAAGGGATGAATAAAATAACTTACGAAATCCGTAGCGGCAACCGACAGGTTGCCATGAGATTCCACTACGCCACCCAAAGACAACCTGCCGGTTGCCGCTACGAAACAACGTGCGGTTCTGGATATTATTTAGTTTCCGGTTCCTGAGAATTCTTTAAACCTCGGCAATTGCTCCTGCATTGCCCTACCTCCTGCATCCATGCAGTCGACCAAATTATAATTTATGCTAAACAATCTGGAAGTTAAAGCCCGTCTCATCGGCGGACTCATTTTGCTCTTGCTGGGTAGCTGGGTTTTGCACAGTTTCCTGCCGTTATTGGTTTGGGCCGTGGTTCTCGCCATTACCACCTGGCCGGTTTATCAACGTCTACTGGCTTTTAAAAAATTTCACGGACATATAACTTGGGCCGCTTTGGGGCTTACCTTGCTGATCGGCGTGATTATTCTGGCGCCATTGGGATATGGCTTAGGCCGCTTGCTTCAGGAGGCGCAATCACTCGGCCAAATCCTGACTGAAACCCAAAAAGTCGGCATACCACCTCCAGCTTGGTTGGAAACCCTGCCACTAATTGGTAACTGGGCCAAAGATGCCTGGATGAACGCCTTGGGCAGTCCTGAAGCTGCAAATGGATCCCTGCACTGGCTGGGTACCGGCGGCGCTGTTACTTATACTAAAGACTTTGCCAGCCAGATCTTGCATCGATTCTTCGGTTTTATCCTGACGCTGGTGGTGCTGTTTTTTGTTTATCAACACGGTACCGGCCTGAGCCGGCATGTGTTGGCGAGCAGCCGGAAATTGTTCGGTGAAACAGGTATCCATTATGCCATACATGCCACAGCAGCCATTCGTGCCACGGTCAACGGCCTGGTATTGGTCAGCCTGGGGGAAGGCTTGCTGCTGGGTGTTGGCTATGCGTTTGCCGGCTTGAGTCACCCTGCTCTGCTGGGGGCATTGACCGGCGTTTTTGCCATGATTCCATTCGCCGCCAAACTGATTTTCGGGGCCTGTGCG
>JAQTLI010000367.1 GCA_028714995.1 Methylobacter sp.
ATTTGTCATCCATCCTATCTCAATGCAGACATTGATGCCGGTAAATAGTGCTACGGTGCTAGCGATTTCAACCTGTGGTGACAAAAACAGATTATTTATGAAACTGGCGATTCGTGGTTTCATTGCTCGGTGTTGCTGGCCGGTCATGGGCTGGGACCGGAAGATGTATTGCAGAAAATGCAACGTTGTTTCGGCTGTCCGGTCTGTAGAAGAGGCGCAACATAACAAGTTGAGACCTTGCAGTGCAAGGTCTTTAGCAAATAAGGCGTTGCAACGCAACGTCTCTACTGGAGTTTAAAATGGGTTTCAGCGTTACTCACTTACTAGTTGTATTAGGCATCGTCACTGTTGTTTTTGGCACCAAGCGTTTACGCAATGTAGGCGCTGATCTGGGTGGGGCGATCAAAGGTTTTCGCTCGGCCATGACAGAAGCCGACGACTTTACGGATGCAGGAGGTGGATCACCAACAGTAGCCGTTTCCGAGAAAAACGATAAAGATTAACACTCATGTTTGATGTAGGATTCTCGGAACTTTGCCTGATCGGCCTGGTCAGCTTATTGGTGATAGGTCCTGAAAGATTGCCCAAAGCGGCCAGGCTTACAGGGTTCTGGTTAGGTAAAACGCGCAGCATGGTGGCTTCCGTCAAGGAAGAAATCAAACTGGAACTGCAAGCCGAAGAAATGCACCAGATATTTAAAGAGCAAGCCGGCCTGCAAGACGACATCATGGCCGCGACTGCTCCCGGCAGTCTTCCGGCATTTCCTCTATCCATGGAGATCAGATCAGGAGGTACGACCCCACGGACGGGGAAAGCAGGGCAACGCATGGAGCAGTTGCCGAGAAATAGCGCAGAACAGCATGAGCCGAAATAATTTTGATAAGGCTGGAGAGCAGCCTTTTATCAGTCACCTGATTGAATTGCGTAACCGCCTGTTGCGAGTAGTTTTATGCGTATTAGTCATATTTTTGGGGCTAGCTTCATACGCCAATGAAATCTACAGCCTCTTGGCTGGCCCCCTGATGCAGCACATGCCGAAAAATAGCACCATGATCGCTATTGATGTGGCTTCCCCTTTTTTCACGCCATTTAAACTGGTGCTGGTAGTTTCGGCTTTTATTTCCGTCCCCGTTATTCTTTATCAGTTTTGGGCCTTTGTAGCTCCAGGCTTGTACAAGCGGGAGCGACGCATGATTTTTCCGTTGCTGATTGCCAGCACCCTGCTGTTTTATATGGGTGTAGCCTTTGCCTATTTCGTGGTTTTTCCCCTGGTTTTTGGCTTCTTGACAGCCTCGGCACCCGATGGCGTAGCGGTAATGACCGATATTGCCAAGTATCTTGATTTTGTTTTAGCCCTGTTTTTTGCGTTTGGTGCTTGTTTTGAAGTGCTGATATTCACCATCGTATTGGTCTGGACCGGACTGGTAACCCCCGTCGAACTCACCGAAAAACGGCCTTATGTTATCGTCGGCGCGTTTATCATAGGGGCTGTTTTAACGCCTCCCGATGCCATCTCGCAAACATTATTAGCGGTACCCATGTGGATGCTGTTTGAGCTGGGCTTAATATGTTCCCGGCTTTTTGTACCCAAGCCTGATAACAATTATCAAACGCCCGATGTCGCCGAAATGGTCGCCCGGCTGGATAAGATAGATCAGCCTCCGATTTAATGCCTCGAACTAAATCCTGTATTGTGGATCTTTGGATGTTTCATTTATCCTAAAGAAATCTTACTACGTCGAAAATAAGCAGCTCAGAAAATTGATTTCATTGCCCCGGCTCCAGCACTCCGATGCGTTCTAGTAACCAGCTGATTTTTGTCATGTACAGAGGCGTTTGAGTTTCTTTTTAATCATTTTTCCATCGGCTCCCTGAGTAACTATATGAAAAACATGTTTTGGTATATCTAAACCAATTACGTTATTATTCATCTCTGATTCGACGCGATTTCGGAAAGCCAGCATATTCACCACGCAAAAACGCTCCATGAAGACACATGCCCTATCGCTTCTGGGGACTTTTGTCATAACTACCTTCGAGTTCCGTTTCCATTACAAACTACGAAGAACGTATGGATTCGTCCATTTCGAGCGCGTTATTGTGTTCTCGTAAATGTCGGGCAACCTTTACCATCTCCCATGCATGGCTCATGCCCCAGTAATAGATCGCAAAAATGATCATAAACAAGTAGAACATAACCCATTCAGGGGCATTAAACAGAATATCTCCCGCTAGCCCTATTGCAGCCAGGGATGCGGTGAACGATAAAATGATGAATAAAATCGCATATCTTCCATAGCCGGCAACTTGGAGAATATGGTGGAAATGTTCTCTGTCAGGCGCAAATGGCGACCGGCCTTTGCGTATGCGGCGTATCATGATGCATAACGTATCCAAAACGGGTGCCGCAATAAGCCATAATGCGGTAACAGGCGAAAAGATTTTATTGTCGCCCTGAGATGCAGAAATGACCAGCCAGCAAATGGTGAAACCAAGCAACATGCTGCCTGTGTCACCGAGAAAAGCCGGTGCTTTTTTTCGCCCTGGGATGGGGAAGTTAAATAATAAAAATGCTGCACTCGCCGGAGCAAGGATGAAACAAAATGGCAAAGATTCAGCGGAGTTATAAATAAGGCATAAAATCGACAGTAGAAAATAGATGATTAATGAAGTACCGCCGGCTAAGCCGTCAATGCCATCAAGCATATTGAAGGCGTTGATTCCACCTACAATTGCAAACACTGTAAACACGGTTGAAAACATACCGAGTTGTATTTCACCAAACCCTAACAAATTACCTAAGCCGCTTATCTCAATTCCACCCCATTTTATCATGATCAACGCCGCAACTATTTCTGCGGCCAAGCGGACTTTAAAGTTTAAGTCTTTAAAATCATCAATCAATCCAGTGACAACAATGATTGTGACGGCTGCAAAAAAAGCAACATTTACGGGAACATCCACACTTTGTGTCAGGATGATGCAAGCGATGCATAGGTAGATCGCTAAGCCACCAATCATCGGGATTTCTCCGTGGTGTCTTTTTCGTGAACTTGGCTTGTCGGTAAGACCGATTTTAAATGCAACCGGCCTTAACAATATCATCGCAGCTATTGTTATAAAAAAAGAGCTACTCATTAGAACGGCTAAATCTGATGTTTCAAAATTATTCACGGCAGTATCTCCCGGTTCGGCAAAAATATGGTTCTAGATTTCTGTACATGATAAAAATCAGCTGGCTCCAGCACCTCCTTTGTGGCGAGCGCCGAAGGTGCTGGAATCAGCAATGAAATCAATTTTCTGAGCTTCTTATTTGCTCTTGAAAAGACGTTAAACAATTCAGAATTTATACAATCTACCCCAACTTATATCTAAAAATACTTTGGGCTCTGCGCTGATGTGTTTTGACTTTAATAGGCAAAACGCAATCATATTTCCAATCGCCGACCAAAGGGTTTCTTCGAGCTTAAAGCCTGGGCCCCTTTAAGCACCCAAACATTATTTCGATTTCCCAACGCAAACCGTAAATTTTAATGACATTCAGAACAAGGCTATGACTGGCAATAATCAATAACTCGCCATTAGCCAAGCGGAGGGCGCTCAGGTAAAACTTCATATTGACCTAAAGGCCTTAGTTGCGACAGTCGCTCAATCTCGTCAGGTTTTAGCGTAATAAAATAAATGATCTACACGTTCTCTATGCTCCTGTCAAGGTATTCGTGATCAACAAAGCTTAAAAGGTCGCTGTATTGAGGTACAGTCAGATTCGTTTGATTGCTTTACGATGGACTGATCGCCATAAACCATCCTGATAATTTCCCTTTTTGCTTCCAGCCAGTCACGAAGCTCATTTCCTGGAGTAAAAGCGCGTTTTTCCGCTTTGTAATAGGCGGCTTCGGTGATCATC
>JAQTLI010000368.1 GCA_028714995.1 Methylobacter sp.
CCCTACCGTTTTGCAAATCGGCAATGAGGCCTGAAATAATATGTCCGGCCAGTTGCTGCCCAGCCTCCCAGCGATTAAAGGTGTCGCTGTCGTAACTTAACAAGAACGCCAGTTCATTCAGGCTGCGCTCCATAGACAGTTTGACCGGCGCTGAAAAACCTCTCAGGATTGAAACTACTGGCTGTTCAGATAAACCTTCAAAGATAAAGGCCTGTTCGGGCCGGGTAAGTTGTAGAATGACCTCATCGCGGGCTTGGTCGCTGCCTTGCAGCTTGCAAGAAGCGACGGAGCCGTCTTTGTTAAGCAAGCCCACAGTCACCGGAATATGCAGCGGTTCTTTAACCGTTTGTCCCGGCGTTGGCGGGCAGCTTTGGCTGATGGTTAAAGTTAGGGTCTGTAAGGATGGATCATACTGCTGCTGGACAGTTAATACCGGCGTTCCGGCCTGGGAGTACCAACGGCGGAATTGGGTTAAATCAATGTTGTTGGCAGCTTCCATGGCGCTGACGAAATCATCGCAAGTAACCGCCTGGCCGTCGTGACGCTCAAAATATAAGTCACTGCCTTTGCGAAAACCTTCAGCGCCCAGCAGGCTGTGGATCATGCGTACTACTTCGGCGCCTTTTTCATACACAGTCAGCGTGTAAAAATTATTGATTTCTATGTAGGCATCGGGGCGTATCGGATGCGCCAGAGGGCCTGCATCTTCGGCAAACTGGCGGGTGCGCAGCATGTTGACATCTTCGATGCGCTTTACCGCTTTTGAGGTGCGGTCGCCGGTAAATTCCTGGTCGCGGAACACCGTGAAGCCTTCTTTAAGGCTGAGCTGAAACCAGTCCCGGCAGGTGATACGGTTACCCGTCCAGTTATGAAAATACTCATGGCCGATGACGCCTTCAATATGCTCATAGTCGAAGTCGGTCGCGGTATCAGGCCGTGCCAGCACAAATTTGGTATTGAATACGTTAAGCCCTTTGTTTTCCATTGCCCCCATGTTGAAGTGGCTTACGGCGACGATCATGTATAAATCCAGATCGTATTCGCGGCCGTATACCTGTTCATCCCAGTGCATGGCGTTTTTGAGTGACTGCATGGCATGGCCGCATTTATCCATGTCGTGTTTTTCGACAAAGATTTGCAGGCTGATGTCGCGGCCGGATTGTGTGGTAAAGCAGTCTTCAACACATTCGAGTTGTCCTGCAACCAGCGCAAATAAATAGCAAGGCTTGTTAAAGGGATCTTCCCAGGTTACCCAGTGACGATTATCCGGTAATTCCCCTTGAGCGACTTTGTTGCCATTTGATAGCAAAACCGGATAACGGTCTTTGTCGCCAACCAGGGTCGTGGTGAACAGGGTCATCACATCGGGGCGATCCAGAAAATAGGTAATTTTCCTGAAACCTTCCGCCTCGCATTGCGTGCAAAGCATGCCGTTGGATAGATACAGCCCTTCCAGGGCGGTGTTGGCTTTCGGGTTAATCGTGTTTTCGATGGTCAGCACAAAACGCTGCTGTTGCGGGACTTCATTAATGATTAATGAATCCTGGGTTTGCCGGTATTGGTCTTCGGTTAAGTCATTGCCGTCATCCAGATTTATGCGGATGAGTTTCAGGTTTTCACCCAACAAGGTCAATGATATGTCTCGAGACTGGCTGGCAGGGTTGCGACTTAGGGTGAGCCGAGAAGAAACCAGCGTGTTTTCTTCATCCAGTGTGAAATTTAAGGCGACGCTGTGTATGAGATATTCAGGTACGGTGTAGTCTTTAAGATAAGTGGTTTGTGGATTTGCGTCGCGCATTATTTATACCTGCTGTAGTGACCAGAAGCTCTGGCGTTTTTGGCTGCGAAAACAGTGATTAATAACCAGGCTGTTAAAAAACTAACGCCGCCGATGGGAGTGATCATGCCTAACCAGTTAAGATTGAGTAGAACCAGTAAATATAAACTGCCAGAAAATAGCAATATGCCGATGAACATCAGCCAGCCGGCCCAGCGCAATAATTTGGATGCAGGCGCTTGCTGGTGAATGGCAGCAATGCCAATCAGCCCAAGCGCGTGCCACATTTGATAGGTCACGCCGGTTTGATAGACCGCTAACATCTCCGGGCTGATGATGCTTTTTAAGCCGTGTGCGCCAAACGCCCCCATGCCGACACCGATCAATGCGCTTAACGCGCCGAAAAATAAAAAAACAGATTTCATATTATTTTTCCATCAGCCTGGGCATGAGTTGCACCAGATTGCAGGGGCGGGTGCGGTGATCCAGTTGCTCTTTGATTAAGGCATCCCAAGCCGTGCGACAGGCGCCTGATGAACCGGGCAAGCAAAATATATACGTCGCATTGGCGACTCCGGCAATCGCTCTGGACTGGATGGTTGAGGTTTTAATGTCCTGGTAGGAAAGCATTCTGAATATTTCGCCAAAACCGTCCAGAACCTTGTCCAGTAACGGTTCAACTGCTTCGGGTGTGCCATCCCTGCCGGTCACGCCGGTGCCGCCGGTGGTGATTATGACATTAATGTCAGCCGCGGCAATCCAGTTTGAAACAGCCGCCCTGATTTGATAAACATCATCAGGCACTATTTTCTTTTCAATGACTTGGTGTCCTGCATCGGTTGCCCGTTCCACCAGCGTTTTGCCGGATACGTCGTCGGCATCAGTGCGGCTGTCGGAAACAACCAGCATGGCGATGTTTAAAGGAATGAATTGTTTTTCTGTACTCACTGTCTAATGCTCGATGTCTTCGAAGTATAGTGCCCATGGGCATAAAGGGCGACCGATCAGTCGCCCTATAAAAGAATATGATTTTATTTTAACACAACAAAGAACCCTTCCTGTCCCCGTTGGATATTAATCAGCAAAGCACTGTTTGGGTCAACAACCTGTTTTAATTCATCAAGGGTGCGAACACGATAGCGATTTGCTGACAGGATAACGTCACCAGGACGTAAGCCTGCTTGCCAGGCATTGGAGGAGGTATCGACTTTTTGGAATAAAATACCTTCGACCTGATTTTTTTGCGTTGTGGTCAGCAGTGCGCCTTGTAATGAGGGATGCAGCTTCTCACCCGCCAGTTGGGGTTGTTCCGGTTTGCCGATAGTTGCGGTAACTTGTTTTTTTTCATTGTTGCGGAAGTATTCCAGATCAACATTGTCGCCAATTTGCATCAGACCGACGATGTTGCGGATGTCATGACTGTTTCTAATGGGGCGACCATTGGCCGCAACAATAATATCGCCAGGCTCCAAGCCGGCTTTTGCGGCAGGTGAATTGCTCTCGATCCTGCTGATTGCGGCACCCTGTTTGTTTTTCAAATTAAACGCTTTTACCAGCTCAGGTGTCAGGTCCTGTGTAGTAACGCCTAGCAAGCCGCGTCGAACTTCACCGTGTTTAACCAGTGAATCCTTGATAGTCATGGCCATATTCGATGGAATCGCAAAACCGATGCCTACATTGCCTCCGGTGGGCGCAAGAATCGCAGTATTGATGCCTATCAATTCACCACGAAGATTAACCAGTGCGCCACCTGAATTGCCCGGGTTAATTGAGGCATCGGTTTGGATAAAGTCCTCGTATCCCTCTATGCCCAATCCAGTGCGTCCCAAGGCGCTGACAATTCCTGATGTCACAGTCTGGCCCAGGCCAAACGGGTTGCCGATGGCGACGACAAAATCACCGACTTTCAGTTGGCTTGAGTCGGCAATAGGCAGCTTGGTCAAATTATCAGCCGGAATCCGAATGATAGCGACATCCGCATCAGGGTCGGTGCCGATTAATTCGGCGCTGAGCTGGCGACCATCATTCAAGGTCACCATGATTTTATCTGCTTTATCAATTACGTGATTATTGGTTAGTACTAAGCCTTGGTTACTGTCGATAATGACGCCGGAGCCCAGACTATTC
>JAQTLI010000369.1 GCA_028714995.1 Methylobacter sp.
ATTGGGTCGCTGCTTCAATAATGGTCAATTTCACATTACTGGACTCATCCAGTCCGTAAACCGCCAGCAGATCTGTCACCTCGTGCAATTGCGCTGATAATTCGACACCGGTTGCACCCGCGCCGATAATGACGATAGATAATGGCTTGTTACTACCCTTGCTTTCACCTACATGGCTTTTAATATAGGACTCAACCAATTGTTTCTGAAATTTAAAGGCCTGTGAGGTGGTATCCAGAAACATGCAATGCTCTGCCACGCCCTTGATATTGAAGGTATTGCTGACGCTGCCGACTGACATCACCAAGGTATCGTAACTAAATGTACGCTTGGGGATAAGCTCTTCTCCATTGTCGTTAAGGGTAGGACTGACGTAAATTTCATTTTTCTTTCTGTTCAGGCCTTCCATTTTGCCCAACCTGAATCGGAAATGATTTCGATGCGCCTGAGCAAGGTATTCAATCTCTTCCGATTCGGCCAAAGTACCCGCCGCAACCTCATGCAACAAAGGCTTCCAGATATGCGTCGATGAAGCGTCCAGCAGTGTGACTTCGGTCCGGCCACTTTTGCCTAATTTCTTACCTAAACTGGTAGCAAGTTCAAGACCTGCCGCACCGCCACCAACAATCACTATTTTATGTTTTTCGTTATTCTTATCAGTCATTGCCACCTCCCTAAAAAAATATTTTTTCGTACTATAGCATTATATTGAATCAATCTTGCCTGGTTTTCCCCGCAAGCTGTTTTTCAATCAATTTATCGTAAAGGACTGCTCAAATGCCGCAACCTTAAGCCAGTCAGCATTAATGTCGCCGTGTAAATTGCAACCCCTATGCCTATCCATTTCGCCAGATTAATGACTCGCTCCAAAGAGCCCCACTGACATTGCTCCGCTTGCCAGTGATACCCGAGTAAAAAATAATAGCCATCCATTTACCGGCTTATAGACATTTTCTTTCAATAATTTCTTCAATAACAAAACCGCATTAAAAAAAGCGCCCAGTGACGTTGCCAGAGCAAGCCCGGCATGTGCCAAAGGAAAAAACCAGTGCTACGTTCAAGGCTAAGCTAGCTATCATCGAGTAAATCCCATATTGAACCGGTGTTTTCATATCCTGCCGTGAGGTAAAGCTGGGCACCAGTACCTTGATCAGAATAACCCCCCTTAGACTTTGGCCGGCTAAATACACGTCATTAATGCCAAATTCATTATATTGAAACAGGGTTGAGAGCATAGGCTCGGCCAGCAACATCAAACCGATGGTAGCCGGCATACCCACCAATAGCACCAAGCGCAAATCTCAGAATACGCGAAATCATGGTCATACTGCCAACAACTGCAGTTGATTTTAAAAGCTGCCTGCTCAACGATTATCCTTTAAACCACACATTAAAAAATTTGACAATCATATCATTTATAATGATAATTGACGGTCTAATTAACTTACATGGCAAGAATCGAGAAACTATGGCTAATACAGCACAAGCTAAAAAGCGTGCGCGACAAGCGGAAAAAAGCCGTATTCGCAACGCAGGACAACGTAGCAACTTACGCACATTCATAAAAAAAATAATCGCCGCAGTTAGATCTGGCGACAAAGAAAAAGCTCAAGCGGCCTACAACACTGCAGTTCCTATCATCGATTCTGCGGTAAACAAAGGCATTATTCACAAAAATAAAGCCTCACGCAGCAAAAGCAGACTGAATTCAAAAGTAAAATCTATAGCTTAAGCCATAGAATTACTCAATAAAAAAGGCCGAACTCATTGAGTTACGGTCTTTTTTATTGTCTATCATTCAACTAAATCACTACCAAATTATCCCGATGGATCATCTCCGACTCATCCGAATAACCAAGAATCTCTTCGAAATCAGAGCTGCTTCTCCCGGCTATTAATCGGGCATCAGCACTACCATAATTAATCAGCCCACGAGCAATCTCCAAGCCGCTTTCATCTACACAGGATACCAATTCCCCGCGCTCAAATTGACCCGAGATCGATTTAACCCCAACAGCCAGCAGACTTTTACCGTCGCCTTTCAATACCCTGACCGCCCCCGCATCCAGAATCAAACGCCCCTTAACCTGTAATTGACCTGCAAGCCAACGCTTTCTTGCAACCAGCGGCTCTACATCGGGTAAAAAATAAGTACCCAAATCAACCCCAGAAATTACTGCAGCAATCACATCAGCAGCAGCACCCGCAGCAACCACTGTTGCAGCACCTGACCTAGATGCCAACCTTGCTGCTCGCACCTTGGTGGACATACCACCTCGCCCCAATCCGCTACGACTGTCTCCTGCCATTTTTTCCAGACTATCATCGTTAACACCAATTTCAGAAATTAATGTCGCATCGGGATATAAGCTGGGATCTCCGGTAAATAAACCTTTTTGATCTGTCAGGATAATCAGCAGATCCGCCTCAACCAGGTTAGCAACCAATGCCGCCAAGGTATCATTATCGCCAAAACGGATTTCCTCGGTTGCAACAGTATCATTTTCATTAATAACCGGCACCACGCCGAACTTAAGCAAGGTCAGCAAAGTGCTGCGGGCATTTAAGTAACGCTGCCTGTCCGACAAGTCATCATGCGTAAGCAAAACCTGTGCCGCATGCAAACCATGCTGCTGAAAATTATCATCAAAAACCCGCACCAAGCCCATTTGGCCAACTGCTGCCGCAGCCTGCAGCTCATGCAATGCCTTTGGCCGCACCTTCAAACCCAAGCGGCACATACCCTCTGCTACAGAACCGGAAGAAACCAGTACGACATCAATTGATTGATGCCTTAATCCGGCCATTTGCTTGACCCAAGCCGCGATGGCTGTCTTGTCTAGCCCCTGCCCACCTTTAGTCAGCAAAGAGCTCCCTATTTTTACAACAACTCGCTTGGCTTTTACAAAATCAGTCCTGCTCACTTTCTTTCCGTCGCTGCTCTTCCAAAAAGTTCATGATGGCAAACATGAGTTCCCTAGTGCCATCCCCATTTATCGCTGAAATTTTAAAAACCGGCCCTTTCCACTCCAGCTCATCAACAATCGCCTGACAACGACCATTCATGTCTTCAACCTGCAATCTGTCTATCTTGTTAAGCACCAGCCAACGGGGCTTCTTGGCCAAGTCATCACTCCACTTCTCGACCTCACGAATAATTTTCCTGGCCGCCTGTACCGGCGTATCCATGCTCTCGTAAGGCTCAACATCAATCAGATGCAACAACAATCCTGTGCGCGACAAATGCTTGAGAAACTGCAATCCAAGCCCTGCGCCCTCAGCCGCCCCCTCAATAACGCCGGGAATATCGGCAATTACAAAACTGCGCAAGTCATCAACCCTGACAACACCCAAATTGGGGTGCAACGTGGTAAATGGATAATCAGCAACCTTGGGTGTTGCCGATGATACCGAGCGGATCAAACTGGATTTACCCGCATTAGGCATACCCAGCAATCCGACATCAGCAATCAGCGTCAATTCCAAATTAAGCCGGCGATGCTCTCCCTCTGAGCCTTTGCTGGCTTTTTGTGGCGCTCTATTGATACTGCTTTTAAAGCGCGTATTGCCCAATCCATGAAAGCCGCCCTGCGCCACTAGCAGCATCTCACCAACCTTGGTCAAATCGCCTATAACTTCGCCGGTTTCAGCATCACAAACAAGGGTGCCTAACGGCACAGGCACATAGCAATCTTCGCCTTTTTTACCGGTACAGTTTCGACCCATACCATTCTGCCCGCGCTGAGCCCTGTGCACCGCATGATAACGAAAATCCACTAACGTATTCACATTCTCCGCTGCAATCAGATAAACGCTGCCGCCATCACCGCCATCACCGCCATCGGGACCGCCCAACGGAATGTATTTCTCGCGTCGAAAGCCAATAGCGCCATTACCGCCA
>JAQTLI010000370.1 GCA_028714995.1 Methylobacter sp.
TCATGTCCTTCCAGCCGAAGCCCGCTCCATTGTTGTTGCCAAGTTGTGCAGCCTGCAGATTGGGCAGCAGGGGATTTCCCACCGAATTGATGCTGCTGTAACGGATATGCTCTACATCGAAAGCGGCGGTGATACTGTCATTGATATCCCACGCCAGTCCTCCGTTAACGCTTTCAGGAATGTCGAAGTCACCCTGTTCGGCATAGAGTCCTGCATAATCTTTGAATGGGGACATGAAGACGCGGCTTTTATAGGAAGCACCCAGACGAAGTCCTGGAAGCAGCTCCACTAAGCCGCCGACGCGAACGCCCCCACCAAAGGAAAAATCACGACCCTGGTCGGAAACATGCTGCGGGTCGCTGGAAAATCCCGCGAAAGAACCCAGTCCCCGGGCTTTAAAGGACTGTATCGCGAAAATCGGAGCTATACCCAAGGAAAACCGGCCATCGGCGAAGCGCCGTGCGTAACTGGGACTAATGAACGCTTGTGCCAGATCAATGCCGGTTCTGCCTGCGCAGAAAGTTCCTGATCCTCCTGGGGGGCAGGTTTGACTGGCAAAATTGGGATAATCGGTGTTCATGCCGCCGTTGCCGAAAACCGTTAGGCCGATAGACTGGTTGTTGTCCAGTATATGATTCCAGCCGATCGTAGGAATGACGAAGTATTCGCTATCGCTCTTAACCGTACCAGGATTTAACGGGAAAGCGCCGGGCGCCATGGTCGGCGCGCCTTGTACTGTGTATTCGCGGCGTGGGCTGAACAGTTCCAATTCCAGATCGAGTCGATCGCCGACAAAAGCCATGCCGGCCGGGTTGATTGCCGCCGCCATCGCGTCTTGGGGCAGGGCTGCTCCCGCGCCAGCCATAGCCTTGCTGCGGGCGCCATAGCCGTGAGCAAAATAGCCGTTAGTTGCCTCCGATACGGATGGAAATACAACCATAATTGCGATAACACCGGCCGATAATCCCTGCTGTCGTTTACTAAGCGGCTTATTAAAATCCTTTAACGGCATAAACTTGATTCTCCAAATCGTTCATAGTTTAAATAGTTGGAAAAAAGCTTAGCAAGATTTTTTTATTTAAGAAAACGATATTATTCGATTTTGGTATCTAATAAATAGATAATAGAATATTTTTTTGTTTATTTAATAGTATGCAAACACGTGCCTTGACAGGACGTGACGACTTAAAGTACTTTATAAAAAACACAACAAGCTGACCGGACAACCGGAAGCCAGTGCGCCTCGAAGGGGCTCACTGGCTTTTTTTTGGCCAAAATTTGGCTACGGCAATCAGTTTGCGACTCACACAGGAGATTCTTATGGCACATTGGTACGAAGACAATTCCCGCTCCATCGGACAAACCCCGCTGGTACGGCTTAATCGCATCACCGATGGCGCGGCAGCCACAGTGTTAGCAAAAATAGAAGGGCGCAATCCCTCTTATTCGGTCAAATGCCGGATTGGTGCGGCGATGATCTGGGATGCCGAGCGTCGCGGTTTGCTGGGTTCCGGCAAGGAACTCGTTGAGCCGACCAGCGGTAATACAGGTATTGCACTGGCGTTTGTCGCGGCGGCTCGTGGTATTCCGTTGACCCTGACGATGCCGGAAACCATGAGCGTGGAGCGTCGCAAATTGCTGATTGCCTATGGTGCCAAACTGGTGTTGACGGAAGGCGCCAAAGGCATGAGCGGCGCGATAGCGAAAGCCGAGGGAATCGCCGCTTCCGATCCCGATCGGTATGTATTGCTACAGCAGTTTAAAAATCCTGCGAATCCGGCCATTCATGAGCAGACCACCGGGCCCGAAATCTGGAACGATACGGATGGCGCTATCGATATTTTCGTCTCCGGTGTTGGCACGGGTGGAACGATTACCGGTGTTTCCCGTTATATCAAGCAGAACCAAGGTAAAGCCATCATTTCAATTGCAGTTGAACCCGCTGCCAGTCCGGTACTCACTCAGCACCGTGCTGGTGAGCCGTTAAAGCCCGGGCCTCATAAGATTCAAGGCATCGGTGCGGGATTTGTCCCGGATGTGCTTGATCTGTCGCTAATTGATGAAATCGAGCAGGTCGATAACGAAGAAGCGATAGCTTACGCGCATCGTCTTGCGCGGGAAGAAGGCATACTTTCCGGTATTTCCTGCGGCGCCGCAGTCGCTATAGCGGTGCGTGTCGCCAAACGTCCTGAAAACGCAGGCAAAACCATTGTGGTAATACTGCCGGATTCCGGTGAACGTTATTTGAGCTCGCCTTTGTTTGAAGGTATTTTCGACGCCAGTGGTTTTGCCGCATGAACGACAGTCTTCTGCTGAACGGCACATATAATTGGGGTATCGATGAGCTGGTTGCGGAATTGCGTCATCTGCGCGTGGAATCGTTGGAAACCCGGCATCGGCGCGACAAACCACCCAAGCTGCCGTCACGTAAAGAGCTGCACAAAATCCTCGATGGACTGGGTGCGGTATTGTTTCCAAATCGACTGGGATTGCCGGACCTGAACGACGAGGGTATAGATTATTTTGTCGGACATACGCTCGAAACCCTGTTGCGTGAGCTTTACAAGCAAATCCGCCGCGAGCTCCAGTTTATTTCCGGGCAAGAAGGCATCGACAAGGCAGCCCATGAGCAGGCCATCATCATTACCCGCGAGTTTGCCTCGCGACTGCCTCACGTAAGAACGCTGCTTGATAGCGATATTCAGGCGGCGTATGAAGGCGATCCGGCGGCAAGAAGCCTTGATGAAGTGCTGGTTTGTTATCCGGGGATTACCGCCATCATTCATCACCGGCTTGCACATATTCTCTATCGATTGGGCGCGCCGCTGGTTGCCCGCGTTATCTCGGAGCTGGCCCATTCAGCCACCGGCATTGATATTCATCCCGGCGCGCAAATCGGCGAGAGTTTTTTTATCGACCACGGCACCGGCGTGGTCATCGGCGAGACAGCAGTTATCGGGCGGCATGTTCGCGTATATCAGGCTGTCACATTGGGTGCCAAACGTTTCCAGAAAGACGATACCGGCGTTCTCGTCAAAGGAAATATACGACATCCTATCGTTGAGGATAATGTTGTTATCTATGCAGGGGCGACGATTTTAGGGCGTATCACCATTGGGCACGGCTCCACAATAGGCGGCAATGTCTGGCTTACTCACAGCGTCCTCCCCGGAAGCAACATTACCCAGGCATATGTGCGCAGTGAATTATTTCATGATGGAGGCGGGATATAGCGATAAAGATATAAGGCGAAAGGATCAAGATAAAGAAATACCTCTTTAGCCGCAAACACCGGAAGACGGAGCTTCCAAACTGCAAGTTTCCGGTCTTGAGATTGGAAAACAACTAACTAAATTACACCAACCACCATAGGAAAAGTCATGTCCGATATTCATGAAGGCCAACCCCATACCGCGCTTGGCGATGTTGCTGCACGTACCCTGGCAAATGCCACCAAAACTGTCCCCATGTTATCAACCATCACCCCCCGGTGGTTGGTGCATCTGCTGCAATGGAAACCTCTTGAGGCAGGTATTTATCGAGTCAACAAGGTTAAGAATGAAACCGGCTTGCTGGTCGATTGTTCCAGTCTCGATGAAAAAGAACTGCCGCAAACCTTTGTCGATTACGAAGAATGGGGCCGTGAGTACCGTTTGAATGCAGTTAATACCGTGCTCGACGTGCATACCCGCATTTCTGATTTATATAGCAGTCCGCATAATCAAATTCATGAACAGCTGCGTTTAACCATCGAAACCATAAAAGAACGCCAGGAAAGCGAGCTGATTAACAACGCTGAATACGGCTTGCTTAACAATGAGGCGCCAGGGTTTAAGGTACAGCCGCGTACTGGCGCGCCGACACCTGACGATATGGATGAATTGATT
>JAQTLI010000371.1:0-655 GCA_028714995.1 Methylobacter sp.
GGACTGCTGCCATCGGGAAACAGAATTTGTCTGATCGATTGCCCCAACACAATCACCGGCGCATAGCGGCGCATATCGCGGTCGTCGAAAAAATCGCCTTCGGCAACCGGCCACTCGCGCACTGCGGTCATACTGGGCGCAACGCCATAAACGCTGGTGGCATAGTCAATATTGCCGTAGCGAACTGTTTGTCGCGTACTTCGCTCGGGCGAGGACCATTCGACGTTATCCAGTTCCGCGATGGCATCTGCATCAGCCGGAATCAAAGTTGCCACATCGGAACTGCCGCGCAGCCCCGGCGCACCGGGACGAATCGACAGAATATTGGTGCCCATCGCTCGCATCTGATCCAGCACTTTTTCTTGACTGCCCTGCCCCACTGCCAGCATGGTGACTACGGCAGCAACGCCTATCACAATGCCGAGCAGGGTCAGCGCGGTACGAAACAGGTTGGCATGCAACGAACGCATTGCGGTTTTGGCTGCTTCCAGCAGTTCGGCCAGCACCCCGGCCGCACCGATACCGCGATGTTCCGGTGGTGACAGCATACGGCTATTAGTACGAGTTTCGCCGCTATCACTGACAATTTTTCCATCGCGTATGCTGACAATCCGATGGGCATGAGCCGCAATTTTTTCGTCATGGGTAATCAGTA